>CALBPU010000087.1 GCA_937899395.1 uncultured Fretibacterium sp. | reverse complement strand
ATGATTTTGAGGGATGGTATCTAAACGATGCTTATGAAGGTGAGGCTATAAAGAGTATAAGCAAATTTGATGCTATAAAGTATGGTAACAATCTAACACTATATGGCAAATTCGTAAGACATGATTTTGAATCGAAACTTATGGAAATCGCAAGAGTATATCACATAAGTGATCCGGCTAAAGATTATTAGGAAATTGTTTTTACACTTAGTCCATAGGTATTGCAAAGTTTATTCTCATCATTAATATTTACCGTTCCGCAAAAATATCCATACCGACAGCTTTTTCAACGCTTCCTCTGATTGAAGCAAGCCCTGCTCCTGTTGCCCCTGAAGGACTTGGTACAGGTAAAACGCTGGTATGATATTTATCGTTAATTTCCTCGACTTTTGCCGTAAATTCAACAAATAAATCTTCCTGAATAAATACTACGGCGTAATCCTCACGTGCGAGCTGTTCTAATGTTTCCTCAAATGTACCACGGTTTTCGGGCGTTAAAATAACGCTTCTAACTCCGACAGCCTGAAAAGGTAAAGCCATTTCGTAACTTCCGATAGCTGCCATAGGTTTACTATCTGCCATTGCTTAACAGCCTCCTTCCAAATTCACGGTCAAGTCCTCCGGCAACACATACAAGAGCAACCCTCATATTGCGAGCTTCAGCTTCTTTTGTGAGCAGATACAGAAGGACATTCGCAGGAGCGTCCATTGAATATTTTGCTTTTTCAAGGACTTTGAGCAAGTATTCATCAAGAGCCTTTGATACATCGGTTAATGAGGCTTTAATATCGCCCTGCTCCTGAAGTGCCGTTAAAACCGCTCCAATATCCGTGTAGGATAAAACTCTGCTCCATGTCTCAACGGGTTCGTTCAACAATTTCGCAATATCGTCAGGCCTGATATTTCCGCCCTCATGGAAAAACGGAAGAGCCTTTGCCGAATCGTATTTCATTCTCGCAAGCCTTATAGCTCCGCGCAAATTTTCAGCGTCAATTTTGTTTCGTACCCATTGAATTACATCAGGCATATTTAATTCTTCAGCTACTTTTAACATAGCTTTGAACATTTGATGGTCGATTAAAAGCTCAACCGCCTGAGCATTTTTAGTTTGATCCCATAATTGCCAGCATTGAGGAATTAAATCAGTTAATCCATAAGGCAAAAATCCATATTCTTCAGTTTCGATTGCATTTGTAAGCTCTTCCGTGTCGATTGTTCCGAGCTTTGAAATCAAATCGTAACGTCTGCCCTCAGTTTCGCCGCCTCTGACCTTGAATAAACCCTTCAGCAAAACTTTAACATTATGAAAATCATAAGGCAGTCTGAAAATATCAAGCAATTCTGAATCGGGCACAAAAGATTTTAATTCTTCACATGTTGCGAGAATTTCGGAATCAATGGCCTTATCAAAATTATTTGCATTTCCTGCCGCAGAAATCCATTGAGAATATGAAGTTTCACCGAGTGCCTTCACTGCGTCATCAATGCCCGAACTGTCCATAAGCCGCGAAAAAAACGCCGAATCCAGTAAATGATTTTCCATTCCCCTTAATCTTGATACGGTGTAAACGTAATTCCCTACGGCCTGCCGGTCTTTCATTGGCCAGCACCTCCTTACGCAAATAACCGTTTCACGACTTCGGTTTCAATGTCAGCTCTGGCATCAGTCAATAACATATCCCATGAGCAATTCGTGTCGATTCTGTCATTCCTCAGAATAAATCCTCCCGAAATCGGAAGTCTTTCTGCTGAAAGAGTGAGAGTAGTGTTATGGGAAGCGTTATAACCGTCAATCCAACGCTGATCTAAATGCTTCTCGTTTTTGCCGACAAACACAACTTCTTTGCCTGTTGAAACTGCCTGAGCCATTAATTTATCGGCAAATTTGACGTATTTATCAGGAGCCATTTCAACCATTTGTTTTAATGAGGTATCAAATGCTTCACCGACTAATTTTTGACGAACTCCTAAATCAATTCTTTTAGCGTCAAGTTCAGCAACAATTTCACGTCGTCTCAGAACTTCTGGTTCTTCTTTTCCGAGTCTTGCTGCGTAAGAATCCTGAACTTCCTTAATTTCAGCGTTTACCTTGCGGCTGATTTCACGGACTTTTTCGTCATTTTCGGCTTCGATAGCTTTAATTTGTGCTTGTGAATCGGCTTTAATTTTTGCTTTAATGTCTGCAAGTGCCATTTCTCAACACCTGCCCCGACTAGCCTACCTGTACTCCCATGAGCATTAATATACTCGTAAGAAGAGCAAGAACTGCGTATGTCTCAACCATTGCAGGAAGGATAATTGCTTTACCCATTGCTTCAGGCTTCTTTGAAATCATCTGAATTGATGCCGCTGAAGTTTTGCCCTGCCAAATCGCTGAATACCAGCCTACTACTGCTATCGGAAGGCATGAAGCGAGAATTTGAAGACCCTGATTCCAATTAAGAGCAACTGCTCCAGCTCCGCCAAGAAGGCCGAGTTTATTCAGGACAAAGAATGCGATTAGAAGTCCGTAAATTCCCTGAGTTCCGGGAAGAGCCTGAAGAATTAAGCATGAACCGAATTTATTGGGATCTTCGGTCATAACGCCTGCTGCTGCTCCGCCTGCAACACCGATTCCGATTGCTGATCCGATACCGGCAAGAGCTGCTGCTAATGCTGCTCCAAATAAAGCGAGTGAAAGTCCTAACATATAATAACTACTTCCTTTCAAATAATTAGATTACAAAAATCTTACTCTTTAACATTCACAAATTCCTGTGAAAATCTTAACGGCATAAACGGTTCTCCGCCGCCACTGTAAAATTTGCCAAAAAATTCAACATACTGAAGTCTTAACGGGTGAACAAATGAACCGAGTATGTTAATTAAAATGCTGAAGATATGACCGCCGATTATTACGACTATAGCAATTAACCAGCCTACATAAGGAATATCAGCAGCTAATCCGCCCAAAAGGTTTATTACCATTCCGATAACCGCCGAGCCGAAACCTAACGCTAATAACCTGCTGTAACTTAAAATATCTCCAAGATATGACGTTGAACCGTAAAGAGCTAAGAAACCTGAAATAATTTTGCTGATAATTCCTTTTTTCTCTTTTCCGGCATAAAGGAAAATTATTACAGCTCCCAATATCGCCATAACCTGCCCAATCTGTGTAAAGTGCGGAGGAATCATTCCGCCTGTTCCAACTCCGAATAAGCAAAGTCCGACTATCAACAGGAACCATGAAATATCATTTCCGATAGCGTCAACAAATAATCCTGAGCGCATTTTGTCATACGCCGCTATTAACAAACCAAACATCAAATGAACTACACCTATTAACAACGAAATGCCTAAAACCTGCATAGGGTTGGTCATAGGATCAACAAGCATTAAAGAATTTTTCAACGGAACTAAAATCGGCACAAAGCTGTCAATGAAATTTCCGAAGAAACTGCCCGAAATAACTCCGTATATAAACGTCGATACCGAACAGAACAAAAATAATTTGATGAAATCTTTAACGCCTAACGAAATTTTCTTGTATTTTTTGAACACGTACATAATCGTTCCAAAAACTACAAGAGCATAACCGGCATCTCCTAAACACATTCCGAAGAATATCCAGAAGAAAGGAGCTAATAACGGTGTCGGATCTATTCCTCTGTATTTCGGCGATGAATATAACTCCGTCAAAATGTTAAACGGCCTTGTTAAATTTCCGTTCACCAATAACGACGGCGGTTCTTCATCAGGTTCAGGATCGCTTAAAGTCAACTCGATTTCAGGGCTTATTGCTTCAATCTTCTGTTTAATTGCTTCGGACTGTTTTGCAGGAAGCCAGAATTTTGTAAGCATTGTACTTTCAGTCTCGTCGCTCATCGCAGTACCGTTATAACGATTGGCGAGGCTGTTGTAATAATCCGAAAGCTTCTGAACTGTCGGCACATTAGCCTGAGAAATTTCCGAAATTTTTTCGGCAAGCTCAGTTTCTTTTGCTTCAAGTTCAGAGATTACCCCCGAAATTTTTTCTTTTTCCTCAATCGGAGTACCTGTTAAATATGCAGGAATTTCGATTGAAGACAGACCGTTTTTTGCGCAGAGGTCTTTAACTTCGTTCTCAATACTTCGAGAATAAATTAAAGCTACGTAAACATCTTGTGATTTATCTTTCTCATCATAAGGAGCGATTGTTAATTCAGTTTCCTGTGAGAGTGTCGAAAAATCTCCTAACGCAGCTCTCAAACCCGAAATTTTTTCAGCCTTAATAGTTCCCACTAAGCCTGTAATTGTTCGAGTTCCTTCCGTCAAAACAGAAAGAGGACAATCAAAAAATTCAAGCGATGACAAAATAGAATTGTTCAATCTCGCTTCAGAAAGTTTTAATCTCACTTCACCTGTTTCGTGTTCAACTGCTCGTGTTGTGTCGCAGAGCGTTTTCAAATCCGTTTTAGACGCAAGCTCCTCAAGTTCAGCCATCGTAACTTCGGGACGTTCGCCTAACATTCTGTCGAGTGCCGGTACAGGGTCAACATAATGAGGGGTTAATGTCCTGCTCAGGTAACGAATATCGGAGAGCTTTTCTTCGGTTACAGATAACAGAGCTTCAACATCAGAAGGCTTTGTCTGATTTTCAACAGAAGTGCTGATAATTTGACATGCTCCTGTTTCCTGTAAAGCTGCGGCAATTTGCTCATGAACGGATTTGTGGTAATACAGTTCCGCCTTTTTCAGCTTAGCTACTCCCATATTTTTTCATCACCTCTTCCGTTATGAATGAAGCTGCAGCTTGAATTTTGTTTTTGTTTGTGTCGTAAAAAGCTTTTGCTTCTGCTTCACGCTTCGATAAAACTTCCTTAGCTTTTGTCTCGGCCTCTTCTTCGGCTTTTCGTATCCTGTCTCTGAAATTTCGAGCTGCGTTCTGCCGTGCTTCCTTCAAAGAATTTTCAGCATCTGCGCTTGCACGGTTAAATTTTTTCACCGCATCTTCCTTAGCTTTCTGTACTGCATTAGCGGCTTGAATCTCAGCTGCTTTTATCTCAGCGATTGTCGGGTTATCAGCCATTTGTCGTTCACCTCCCTTAAATACATGAATATTATTTTTACAGCCTGAACGAGGTAAATTATACCTAAAATTTTTTTGTGTTCAATCCATATTATAATTACAAATTGCAAAATAATTAATGCAAAAGGATTTGATACTAATTGATTGAACTTGAAAATGTTGTTAAAAATTTTAATTCGGGAAAAAAAGATTCTGTCCATGCCGTTAATGATGTCTCATTAAAAATTAACGACGGCGATATTTACGGCATAATCGGCTTCTCAGGTGCGGGAAAATCAACTTTAGTCCGCTGCATAAATTTACTTGAACGACCTGATTCGGGCAGCGTTAAAATCGACGGTGTTGAGATGACGAAATTGAAACCTCGTGAACTTTATAAGGCACGAACAAAAATCGGAATGATTTTTCAGCAATTCAATTTGATGCCTTCAAGAACAGTTTTTCAGAACGTCGCTTATCCTCTCAAAGGAATGAGCAAAGATGAAATTAAAAAACGTGTCAGAGAGTTATTAAGCCTTGTTGAAATTTCCGACAAAGAAAATTTTTACCCGTCAGAATTATCAGGCGGTCAAAAACAACGTGTCGCAATCGCAAGAGCCTTAGCAAACGATCCGACGATTTTGTTATGCGATGAAGCTACAAGCGCATTAGATCCTCAAACTACGGGATCGATTTTGCTACTGTTGAAGGACTTGAACAAAAAACTCGGTTTAACAATCGTAGTTATAACTCATGAAATGGAAGTCGTGAAAAATATTTGCCGCCATGCCGCCGTAATGGACGCTGGAAAAATTATTGAAAGCGGAGATGTCTTTACGATTTTTTCAACTCCTCAACATCAGGTTACAAAAAATTTCGTGCGTACAACTTCAAATTTGTCTAAAATTGAAACATTAATCCGAGATGATTCGCCTATGGTGAAATTAAAACCGGGTGAATTAATGGCGAGGCTTGTATATGTTCATGCGGAAGTTTCGGAGCCTTTAATTTCGTATGCTTCAAGAGCTTTTGATATTGAGATTAATATTATTCTCGCAGATGTTGAGATTGTCGCAGGAGTAATGGTGGGAGGAACTGTCGTAATATTTAACGGGTCTTCAGAGAGAATTAACAAAGCCATTGAATATTACAGGAGCAAAAATATTCGTGTTGAGGTGATAAAAGATGCCAGAGCTTAAAGTTTTGCTTCCGAATTTGATGAAAAGGCTGCCTGAATTTTGGAAGGCTTGCGGAGATACGTTATTAATGGAGGTATGGGCAGGAGCGATAGTGTTTGTGTTCGGATTAATTTTCGGGATAATTTTAACCGTAACGAAACCCGGCGGAATAATGGAAAATCGACCGATTTATCAAACGCTCGACAAAATCATAAATTTATTCCGTTCGATACCGTTTATAATTTTGCTAACAGCTTTAATGCCTTTATCTCGATGGATAATGGGCACGGCAATTTACGTCAGGGGAGTTATAGTTCCTTTAGTTTTCGGAGCGACACCGTTTTTTTCACGTCAAATTGAAAGCGCATTAGCTCAAACAGATAAAGGATTAGTTGAAGCAGCCTTATCAATGGGGTCAAGTCCGTTTGAAGTTATATTCAGGGTATATTTGCGTGAAAGTTTAGCACCGATTATCCGAGCAATAACCATAACGATAATAAGTCTTTTAGGATTAACTGCAATGGCAGGAGCAGTCGGAGCAGGAGGGCTTGGAGATTTCGCGATACGTTACGGCCATGACAGGAACATGATAGATATTACGTGGGTAACAGTTATAGTTTTGGTAATCGGAGTTAGTGTCGTTCAATGGCTTGGAGAATTTTTTGCACGAAAAAATACTCATTAAGTATTATAATTATCCTCAACTTTTTAACGAAAGGAAGTTGTTTTTATTATGGCAAAAAAATTTTTTGTCGCATTGGTTTTAGTTTTAGCGTTAATCGCAACTGCATCGGCTGATGTTACGGTTAAGCTCGGAGTTACGGGAAGCGTTTACGATGAGATGTGGCAGCCCGTTAAAGAAATGTTGGCAAAACAGGGAATTAACCTTGAGGTCATTCAGTTCACCGATTACGTTACACCTAACAGGGCATTAGCAGACGGTGATATTGATTTGAACGGATTTCAGCACAGAATTTATCTCAATGACGAAATCGCAAGCAGAGGTTACAAAATAACTAATATCGCAAATACTTTCGTAGTTCCGCTTAACCTTTACTCAATCAAAATCAAAACTCTTGACGAAATTAAAGACGGCGATGTTATTGCAATTCCCAACGACCCTACAAACGGCGGAAGGGCAATCAAAGTTTTAGCGACTTCAGGTTTAATTACTTTGAGAGACGGTGCAGGATTTAATCCTACTAAAGAGGACATTGAGACCTACAACAAGAAAATCACGATTCAAGAACTTGCAGCTAATGCAATTCCTTCAGCACTTCCCGATGTTGCGGCAGGCGTTATCAATGATACTTATGCTCTTGATTACGGCTTGAAAGCAAGCGACGCTGTATATGCTGATCTTGCACGTGAGCAGGAATATTGGAACTTAATCGCTGCACGTACATCAGACCTTGAAGACCCTGCGAAACTTGATGTTTATACAAAAGTTGTAAACGCTTATCAGAGTGAAGAAATGAAAGCTCATTTGTCGAAATTATACGGCGGATTTTTCAGGCCAGTAGGTTGGGACGAAGGGCTTCTTGTTCCATACATGAAATAAGATAATTTTCAGGAATAAAAATTTTGCAGAAGACCTCTCAGTTATAATTAAAAGCTGAGAGGTTTAATTTTACTGAGAGTGAGAATATGTATGAGCCGATTAGATAAAGCCAAAGAGAGATTAAAATCTATTCCTAAAGATTACACTTACTCAGAAGCAAAATATCTTTTAGGACAATTAGGTTTCGTTGAAAATAATAAGGGCAAAACTTCAGGTTCTCGTGTAAAATTTGAAAGAGAATCTGACGGTAAAATTATTTTGTTACATAAACCGCACCCTTCAAATATCCTAAACGTATGACGTGTAAGGGAGTTAGCTGCATTTTTAGAGGATTTGGGGGATTTATAAATGTTAGAGTATAAAGGTTATTACACAAATATCAGAATTGACTTTGAAAGCCGTGTATTATACGGAAAGATTGAGGGAATAACAGATTACGTAGATTTTGAGAGTGAAACTGTATCAGGAATTGAAAAAGAATTTCACAGTGCAGTTGATGATTATATCGAATTTTGTAGGGAAGTGGGAAAAATACCTTGTCCTCCTATTCCTATGGCAAAAGAGGCTTAAACCTTTGCTATAATCATTTCGTCAAAATCTAAGCTCAGGAGAAAATTTTTTAATATGCTCAGAAAATTAACGCTTTTATTTTTAACTGTATTTATTTATATAGAATGGGGATTTTTGAATCAGGAACGCGCAAAATTCGGAATTTCTTCGGGAAATCCTTTTGTTAAAGAGGTCGTTTTAACGTTTGATGACGGACCCAGAGAACACGGAATGCCGGAAATTGTTTCAGCTCTCGGCGATGTTAAAGCTACATTTTTTCTCGTCGGAAAATTTGCTGACCGTTACGCAAATATTACTTTAATGCTTCATAATAACGGACATGAAATAGCTAATCACACCTACACTCACCCGAGATTATATAGATTATGGGTTGAAAAAATTGTCCGTGAAGCTGAACGCTGTGATGAAGTCCTTGAAGGTTTAGGCATAAGGAAGACAAGATTTTTACGCCCTCCGGGAGGACACTTCAACATGAAAATTTTTAATGCAATGAGACGAATGAACTTGAAATTAGGGTTATGGAGTTTGAACACCGCTGATTATACGGGAAGACCTGCTGAAGAAATCGAGCGTCTTGTTCTCAGCAGCGTCAAGGCTGGAGATATTATTTTAATGCACTCGGGAACTCCTAACACTGTTGAAGCTCTTCCGAAAATTATTGAAGGATTAAAGGCAAGAGGATTTCATTTTGTGAGGCTCGAAGAACTTCAAACTTTCGGACTGATTTAACAATGCCGATAAAATAATAAATATGCAAAAAATTTTCTTAAAAGGAATGAAAAAATGACATGATAATTAATCACAATATAATGTCGCTGTCTGCTGTAAATATATCCAGCATTACCGACAAAATGCTTCATAAATCAATTCAGCCTTTAGCTACCGGACTGAAAATTAACAGTGCTGCCGATGATGCTTCAGGATTGGCGATAAGTGAAAAAATGCGTTCTCAGATTGCAGGTTATGACATGGCCGTGAGAAATGCTCAGGACGGTTTATCAATGCTCAGAACCGCCGAAGGAGCTTTAACAAACACAAACGATATGCTTCACAGAATGCGTGAACTTTCAGTACAGGCTTCAAACGATGTTTTAACTGCGGAGGACAGAACCCATATTCAGGAGGAAATAGACGAACTTAAAGAACAAATTAACCGTATTTCAGATTATACTCATTTCAACACAAAAAAATTGCTTGACGGTACTTCAGGGACTTTATGGTCAACCGATGATATTAACGTTAAAATAAAAGTAAAAGGCGGTCTTGTAAGTGTTGATGATGAAGGTAATTTTAAGGGCACTCAAGCTGATTACAGGATTGAAGCAAAAGCAAAGGCAGGTTCAACTCAAACTCAAAAGAGCAATATTATGACCGTAGGTGAAATTAAAATTTCATTGATTGAAGGAGCTGAAAACGATGATGAAGAATTTTCGGAAGACCTCTATGATGTTTCGGAACGTATGCTGACGTTGAATGAGATTGAACAGTTTTACACGTCTGAAGGAGCGTTTATGCTCGAAGAACCTCAGAACCTCAAAATTATTCAGGGCGACGGAAAAAGTACTTCAATAACTTTATACGGAGGCGATACGATTCATGATGTCTCGAAAAAAATTAACGATGCCGTAGCTCTTAATTTAGGACAAGGATTTTATACCGATAACGCTAATAAATTTTCAACGATAACTGACGGTTCAAACGCAAAAATTTATGATGATTACGGAAATGTAACAGGCTATGAAGTCAAAGCAGCTCTCACTGTCAGAAGCGCAGTTCAGGGACAAGACGGTGATATTTATTTCGCTGGCAATGAAAATCTTCTTCAGGCTCTAGGCTTCAATACAATTCAAAAATCTCAAGACGGTGAATATGAAATTTCGATCTTCAATGTTCATTCGGGAGATACTTTAGTTTCCGATATGAAAGTTACGGGCAGCGAACTTAAAGGCGTACTTAACTCTAATGTTGACGTTGAATTTTCACCAATGGCAGGGCTTACTGCATCATGGGACGAGAATCACGAAAAATATTTACTCAAGGAAAACGGAATTTACACCGCAAATATTCACATGTCCGACAACGGAATAACTTTTCAGATAGGGACAAATGAATCTGAATATTTCAGAGTAAGATTCGGCAATGTTTCATCAGAAGCTCTCGGAGTTGAAAGGGTAAATGTAATGACACCTGAACTTGCTTCACGTTCAATTACAGTTCTTGACGAAGCTATTGACAGTGTTGTGAGACAGAGAAGCCAAATAGTTACGCATGAAAACGCAATCGAACATTCAATAGCTAATCTTGCCTCATCGGGTCAAAATCTCACAGTCTCAAAAAGCCGTATAACTGATGCTGATTATGCAAAATCTGCGATGAGATACATAGAGTTTCAAATTTTAAGCAAAACTGAACAGGCCGTTTTAACTCAAGCTAATCAACAGCCCGAAGCCGTTTTCAGTTTAATGGGAAATTCATAATGATAAGACGCTCAAGAATTATTTTTGCTTTAATTATCGTTTTAATATTTTCGTTACCTTTATCAGGTGCTTCGAGATGGAAAAATTTTTACCGTGATTTATCAAAACACCTCAGCAAAGACAGAGCCGACTACAAAAATTTAAGCGACTCTGAATTTGCTAATTTCAGAGAAGTTAGAGTAACTGGAATTGGAAACGGAAAATTATATCGTTCTTCATCGCCTGTTAAAGCATGGGGAAACAGAAATGAAATTGCAGATAAATTATCCGAAAAAGCTGGAATAAAAACTTTTGTTAATACTGCTGACACTGAAGAAATTATAATAAAACATAAAAATTTTTCCCAAACTTATTACAGCACACAAAAATTCATCGGATTAGATACGGGATTAAAATTTCAATCTCAAAAATTTCGTCAGGCAATCTCAAGAGGAATTAAATTCATGGCCGAAAATGAACCTCCGTATTTAATTCATTGCGACTTGGGAAAAGACAGGGCAGGAATTTTTTGTGCAATAGTCGAATGTTTAACGGGAGCGTCTGAAAAGGAAATTGAAAATGATTATATGATTTCGTTTTACAATTATTTCGGAATAAAACCCGAAACAGATGAATATGAATTTGTTGCTGACAGTGAAATAAGGAGATTTCTTCCGTTAGTTTTAGGAACAGAAAATATTAATTCCGAAACTGCCGAAAAATTTTTGCTCAATATCGGAGTTACTGAAAAAGAAATTTCAACCTTGCGAAAAAAATTGCGATAAAAAATTTTTGGTGTAATATCTTCTTTATCACATAAAATTTTACAGCAGGAGGAAACATTTTACAGAATGCCAAGCGGAATTTATAAATGTCTCTCAAAAATTTCAGAACAAATAATCGCTAACAAAGATTTTTTGACTGAATTAGACCGTGAAATAGGAGACTCGGATCACGGAATAAATATGGCCAGAGGTTTCAACGCAGTCATGGAAAAATTATCGCCTGATGAAAACGATATTGGAGCTGCTTTGAAAAAAACAGGAATGACACTTTTATCAAAAGTCGGGGGAGCTTCAGGGCCTCTTTACGGTACAGCTTACATGGAAGCTGGAAAAGTTACGGCAGGTAAAACCGAAATTAACGTTGAAGATTTGAAAGCAGTTTTTGAGGCTGCTATTGCTGGAATACAAAAGCGCGGAAAAGCAGTTAAAGGTGAAAAAACAATGCTCGATGCTTTAATTCCTGCTACCGAAAAATATTCGCAAAAAATTTCGGAAGGCTCTGATATTGTTGCTGCACTCGATGAGGCTTGCAAGGCTGCTCGTGAAGGTGTTGAATATACAAAAACAATAATAGCTACAAAAGGACGAGCAAGTTATCTCGGTGAAAGAAGCATAGGACATCAAGATCCCGGAGCAACTTCAATGGCTCTTACTCTTGAAGCAATTTTGGATTATCTTAAAACGAAATAAATCATGGTTGGAATTGTAATAGTATCTCACAGTTGGAAGATCGCTGAAGGAGTTTGCGATGTAGCTAGTGAAATGGCTCAGGATTTTGAAAAAATAATTACGGCAGGAGGGCTTGAAGACGGTTCAATCGGAACTGACGCTCAAAGAATTGCGGACGCTATTGTTGAAGCAGACACAGGCGACGGAGTTGTAATACTTGCTGATATTGGAAGCAGTATCATGAGTGCTGAAGCAGCGATTGAATTGTTGGAAGATGAGGGGCACGAAATTAACGCAGTAATTGCTGATGCTCCTATTGTTGAAGGCACGGTGTGTGCAGTTGTTGAAGCGGCGGCAGGAGGCAGCGTTGATTCTGTTTTAGCGAGTGCAGAAGAATCTAAAGATGCCTCAAAATTATAAACAGGAGGAAAAATTTTTATCATGAAGAAGTTAATTAATCAGGTTGACAAAATTGTTGATGAAATGTTGGACGGAATGGTTGACGCTTTCCCACAGTACGTGAAACGCCTCGAAGGTTTTGAAGTACTTGTCAGGGCAAAAGGGTCTTCGGAAAAAGTTGCGTTAGTTTCAGGCGGTGGAAGCGGCCATGAACCCTCACACGGCGGATATGTCGGAAAAGGAATGCTTGACGGAGCTGTTGCAGGTGAAGTTTTCACATCTCCTACACCTGACCAAGTCTTTGAAGCAATCAAAGCTGTAAACGGCGGTAAAGGTGTTTTACTTGTAATCAAAAATTACACCGGTGATGTAATGAATTTTGAAATGGCTGCCGACATGGCTGAAGATGAAGGAATTAAAGTTGACAAAGTTATTGTTGCCGATGATGTAGCGGTCGAAAATTCAACATGGACAACAGGACGAAGAGGGATTGCAGGAACAGTTTTTGTTCACAAAATTGCAGGTGCGGCTGCTGAAGCAAAATTATCTCTTGAGGAAGTTAAAAGGGTTGCAGAGAAAGTCATAGCTAACGTTCGTTCAATGGGAATGGCGGTTAATGCTTGCACAGTACCTGCGGCAGGAAAAGAGAGTTTTGAACTCAAAGAAGATGAAATTGAAATCGGGATCGGAATACACGGTGAACCCGGAACACACCGCGAAAAAATTTCAGACGTTAATAACATTGCCGATAAGCTCCTCGAAAAAATCTTTGCCGAAAAAATTTACAATGCCGGTGATGAAGTTGCGGTTATGGTGAACGGAATGGGCGGAACTCCTTTAATGGAATTATTTGTTGCAAACAAACACGTTAAAGAAGTTCTTGACAGCAAGGGAATTAAAATCGCGAAAACTCTTGTCGGAAATTATATGACCTCGTTGGACATGGAAGGATTTTCAATTACGCTCTTGAAACTTGATGATGAGTTGAAGAAATTTTTGAATGCCCCTGCTGACACGCCTGCGTTCGTACAATTCTAAATATAAATATAAATATAATAAAGAGCATACTTCTTTTTGGAAACATGCTCTTTATTTTTTCGCTAAAAATTATAGTAAAAACACTTAAAAAGTAACATATCCTGTCAAATAAATTTGACATCCACCTCACTTAGGGGCAACAAGGAAACTAGCCGTTCCTGATAAGGGCAGTGAAAAAACCGGCTTGCTTGGAAAGGAAGCCTTGAAACGGTGGAAGTGTTTGAATTTTTCAAGTGCTTTCACTATACACATGTAAAAGCACCTGAAGGATTTCTAAATTAATATGCTCTAAGTTATTTTCATATAAATAGTTACTCATTTTAACGGTAAAAACCGCTGGCGTACTACACACCTCTATCAAGTCCGCAATTT
>CALBPU010000086.1 GCA_937899395.1 uncultured Fretibacterium sp. | reverse complement strand
TGTATTTAATTCAATACCATCATTTAATTCCACGATTTTCTTAGTCATTTCTTCTTGTAATTTTTCGGTATCGTCTTTTATTTTTTGTGTATCTTCTTTCACTTTTTCT
Organism: uncultured Fretibacterium sp.; assembly: GCA_937899395.1. Lineage (GTDB taxonomy): Bacteria > Synergistota > Synergistia > Synergistales > Aminobacteriaceae > JAFUXM01. Next base: position 14,949 of record CALBPU010000086.1, on the reverse strand, counting down.
TTTTCTTTTATTATATTTCCTAATTTTTCTTTTAAGGAATCTAACTTAGATTTATTTTCTAATTTTTTTTGTTCTAAAAGCTGTTCTTTATTTTGAAGCTCTTTTTCTCTTAAAGATAAAAGTTTCACATCGGCTTCGATTTGTTTATTCAAAGAAGCCATTTTTTCACTTGCTTCTTTTTTTGATATTTCAAAATCAGCTCTTAAATCTATTTTATTTAATTTTAATTTAGCGTAATCATTTTCTATTATCTTAAGAGTTTCTTTTAATTCGTTCAATTTAGTGTTTTCGTATTTTAAAGAATATAATTCAACCAATAATTTATTTGATTCTTTATTATTTTGAATATTTCTATTTCTTTTTATTATCTTATTCACTTTTTGCAAACATTGGAAACTGAATCTATTTTTAGTTAAATCAATATGAGTAATAAAAGAATTCTTTTCTAGGAAATTAAGTATTACAAAATCTATTTCATGAGAAAAAAAGTTATCTCTCAAATTAATCCAGGATATTTTATCATTATCAACCAAAGCATGTAATAAATAAATGAGACCTTGATCATAAATTTTACAAGAAGAAAAATCGAAAGAATTAATCACTGAATTGGTTTCTTTATTAAGTATTGTTTCTGAAAAATATTTGGCACATTCATCTCCTAAGTTATTTCCTTTACATCGAAATATTTTAATTTTTGTTTTATTTAAAGCATCACATAAATCTTTAAAAGATGATTGATTAATATTATTCGCTCCTATGTCTAATATTTTCAGACATTCATTATTTATTAACCCTTTTGCTAATGTTTTCAAGGCTTCTTCTGTTAAAGAAGTATTTCTTAAACAAAGTGATTTTAATTTAATATTCTTATTATTAAGACCATCTACTATGAAATTAATTCCTTTTAATTCTACATTGTTGCCGTTCCATATTATTTCTTTTAAGTTCTTAGATTTTTGCATTAAATATTTCAAATCATAACAAATATCAGGAGATATTTCATTATAAGATAAATCTAAAGAAATCAAATTTTTTGAATTTTCTAAAATAGCTTTCGCTCCTTTGTTTTTTATTTTATTATTACTTATTACCAATTTTTTAAGATGTTTATTCTGTAAAAGAGCTATTCCTATTTTCGTGCCTGATTCTTCCCCTAATAAATTCTCTTGTAAAATTAATGTTTCTATACTTTTATTATTTAATACAATTCTTGCTATTATCATCCCACCTTCACCACTGAAATTATTTATACGATAACTGCCTTTATAAACTCCCAAATTTAAATACTTTAAAAATTTAGATTCTATTATTTCATTTTGCATTATCTTTAATCCTTCTGTTGATATTTGATTACTCGCTAAATTAAGTACCATGATCATTTTTGCACTTATTAAATTTTTTATTATATGCATGCATTCATCATTTAATAAATTATCGGACAAATCCGCTTTTTTCACATGAACCGGAGGCATATTAGCAACAAACCCTGATAAGAAATTTTTCCCAGCTCTCATCGAATGAAAATTAAAACTAAATAAATCTTTATTATTTCTAGATAATAATTCATCCCTGAAAAATTTAGCACCTTCTAAAGAAGGTACTTCATTGCAATCTTTGCACCAAGCATAATAAATTTCTGCGTAAATATTTTTGGAAAATAGAGAATATATAAAGGTGGTTAAATCATTGGGATTTTTTAATTCAGCACCATTGTAATTATCTTCGTCCTCCTCTTCAAAATTTTCTGAAAATTCATTTTGTTGTTGAGTTTGTTGCGCAGTCTGCCCGGATTTTGAAACTTCAGTTTGCTTTTTAACTTGTGAGAGCTGCTGAAGGCTATTATTATTTCCAAGTTGTTGAATATTCATTAATAAGACGACCTTTCAAAATATCTTTTACTGAATACTATTCTCGAAATTTGAAAAAAATGTGAAAGCGGATTATATTTTTTGTGTTATGATACGTGGAATTTAATTAACTTGAAAGGAGCTTAAAATTTTGTCCGCAGTAACAATAGTTGGTTCACTAAATATTGATCTTGTTATAAAGGCTCCGCATTGCCCGAAAAAAAATGAAACAGTAATCGGAGAATCTTTTGGAATGGCTGGAGGGGGTAAAGGTTCAAACCAAGCTCTCGCAGTCGCAAGATTAAACGCAAAATCTTATATGATCGGTTGCGTCGGCAATGATGATTTCGGGAGGAAATTAAAATCGGTCTTAATTGAAAACAACGTTGACTGTTCACACCTTCAAACGCTCAAAGAAGCTGCAACAGGTGTAGCGGTTATTACCGTAACAGATGAAGGAGAAAATTCAATCGTCATTACACAGGGAGCTAATTCACTTCTCGATGAACAAGCAATCTTAAACGCTAAAAATGTTTTCACATCGTCAGATTCAGCACTCTTCCAAATGGAAAGCCCTCCTGAAACGGTTATAGCAGGTCTGAAACTTGCAAGACAAACAGGGTGCAGGACATTTCTTTCAGCAGAGCCGCCGTTTTCATTGCCTGATGAAGCATGGAAAAATATTGATTATTTTATACTGAATGAAAAAGCATTGAATTTTTACGCAGGTAAAAAAAATCACAAGCAATCAATAGAAGACATGTCCGAAGAAATTTTGTCTAAAGGAGTTAAGAACCTCGTAATAACTCAAAGCTCTAAAGGCGGAATGATATTCATGAACGACGGTGAAAATTTTTCATTTGATGCTTTTAATATTCGTTCGGTTGACAGCACAGGAGCAAGAGATGCTTTTTGTGCGGGGTTATGTGTAGGATTAGGCGAGGGAATGCCTATTGAACGTGCCGCAAGATTTGGTTCTGCCTGCGGTGCTTTATCATGTACTAAAATCGGGGCGCACCCTTCAATGCCTTGGAGACATCAGGTAGGGGCATTGTTAGGTGAAGCTTCGGAAGATGATTATGAACTTTAATTTTAATAATTTAAGAAGGGAAAAATTTTGGAACATTATAACTGGCTTTTGAGCCTTTGCGTAATTTTGATGTCAACAAAAATATTCAGTATTATTTCACGGCGTGCCCAGCTTCCTCAAGTTGTAGGAGCTTTGATGGCAGGATTATTTTTCGGACCTGCGGTGCTTGGAGCAATAACTCTTCACTCATTCGGAACTCAATTTTGTTTAATGCCGTCGGAACTTTTGAACCGTTTAGCAGAACTCGGAGTTATAGTGATTATGTTTACAGCAGGAATGGAAACGAACTTAGACGAGTTAAAAGCTTCGGGAAAAGTCGGTTTTGTCGTAGCTATGTCGGGAGTTCTTGTTCCTTTAGGAATGGGCATGGGCTTAATGTATATTTTTGATGATAACGTTACATTTGCTTCAGCAATCTTCGTAGGAGCAGTTTTAACAGCGACATCGGTTTCAATCACCGTTGAAACGTTAAAAGAATTAGGCAAAATGTCTACAAAAGCAGGAAATACAATTTTAGCGGCGGCATTAATAGACGATATTTTAGGCTTGATATGTTTAACAGTAATAACAGGAATAGCAGGCGGAGATGTAAATATCACAATAGTATTTATGAAAATAATATGCTTCTTTGTATTTATTGCTGTAGTAGGTTATATATACCATAAATATATGGTCTGGTCAGATGAAATTCAGGCTCAAAGAAATTTGCGTCGTTATCCCGTAATGGGTTTTGCGTTTTGTTTGTTTATGGCGTGGGCATCTGAGGCTCTTTTCGGTGTAGCTGACATAATCGGAGCATTTGCAGCGGGAATGATTATAGCAATGGCTCCTAAAGGTCAATATATCGCAAGCAAATTTGAAACTATGGCATATTTGTTATTAACACCGATATTTTTTGCAAACATCGGACTTGGAGTTACGTTGCCTAAAATGTCGTTAAATCTTGTTCTATTCACATTAGCTCTCGTAATCGTAAGTGTATTTTCAAAATTAGGAGGCTGCGGAATAGGTGCAAGACTTTGCGGTTTCAGCAATCAACAAAGTTATCAGGTTGGTTTAGGAATGGTATGCAGAGGAGAGGTTGCCTTAATCGTAGCCGAAAAAGGAATGGAAATGAATTTAATCAGCGAACAATATTTAGGCCCTATCATCATAATGATTATCGTTTGTACAATCATAACTCCTATTGTGTTAAAAGGAGCATTTAAGGGGCAGGAAGACGTTGCAGGCGATACGATGTTCGAGGACAAATTCATGTTGGAAGAACAGACCGATGAAATTGAGGAAGATATTTTCAGAAGAAGGTTGTTATTAAGCACAAGAACTCAAGAGTAAAGGAGTAAATATATGGAAAATGAGTTAAGAATTTTAATTCTAGGTTCAAAGGGAGCAGGAAAGACTACATTAATTTCCTGCCTCGTCAGAACCCTTATTAATGAAGCACTGATGAATAAAAATGTTTCATCAGGAAATCAAAGAGCCGTTGATCAATTAGCGAATTTTTATAAAATCCTTGAAGATGAAGCCAATAAACCAGGTTTAGAATTTTCACCTGCAATTCCTCCGACTGAAAATTTCAATGAGTATTTCTTCACTGTTAAAGGAAAACAAGAAAGCTTTCACGTAAAATTTTATGATTATCCCGGAGAATTGCTCGAAATAAATGGCGAAAAATTAATCGAGTATGCTAAAAAATCTAATGTGATAATTGTTGCTGTTGATATGCCTTATGTAATGGAATCTGAGGGAAAATATATTGAACACGCAAAAATTGACGAGATTAAAAATATTCTAGGCTCTGCTGTCAAAGATAACGGCGGCGATAAATTAATTCTCTTAGTTCCTGTAAAATCCGAAGCATATATTAACGATCGTGAAAACATATTTAACCGTGTCGAAAAAGTTTTCAGTGAAGTCTCGGATTTCGCAAAAAATAATGACAATATTGCTCTTGCCATAGTCCCTGTCTGTACCGTAGGCAATGCAAAATTTAACCGTTTCGGTGCATCGTCTGAACAAATAATATTCCTGAAACCTTTTGACTCAAAATTTTCTCCCGAAGATACTGAACAGCCTTTGAAGATTGCTTTAAGGTTTTTCATGAATCATTTTGAGCTTTCTGAGGACTTGAAAGAAATTTCAGATAATCTTCAACAGGAAATAAATTTCGATAAAGCAAAAATTTTATCGGGTGAAGGATTGATTAACGGTAAAGAAATAAAGCAAAAATTTTCATTGATAGCAAATCCTCCCGAACCTGAAATTATTGATGACGATATTCTTCCCGACATACCAATCAAACCTAAAGGCAACAATTATAAAATTGCTGTAATGGGCGCAACAGGTGTGGGAAAAACAATTTTTCTCGGCTCATATTTCAATCTAGTTACAGTTTCAGGAGCAGGCGAATATTCAATCGATCCTTCATCGCAAAAATCAGCTCGAAAAATCACGGATTTAATTCATCAGCTATTCAGAGAGAAAAAAATTGTAATCGGAACTTCGGAACGTGTTGATTTCAGTTTCTCCGTAAATAAATTGAATATGAACATCGAATTATTCGATTTACCCGGAGGCTATACTCAGGATATGGACGATTGGGTCAGGGAAAAAATTATTCCGGATTTATTGCAGGCTGACGGAGCATTATTTTTCATATCGGGTGAAGACCTTGTTTATAATCCCGAAAGAACTTGGACTGATAACATGGTTTTCAGCAAAGCTATTTCGTTAATTCGTGAAAACGTTCACGGAGAATTTCGAGGCCGTGCTGATGTTCCGATACATTTCATTATAACTAAAGGCGATACGATTCCTGATGTTTCTATTGATGAATTGAAGAAATTAATTGCCTCACTCATAAAAAAGGCTTCAAGTTCTCCTGAAGGTAAAGGAATTTTCAGCAAAAATTTTTTCAGGAAAGGGAATTACGTAAAGATTTACAAGACAGAAGCTATGGGTAAATGGCCTTCCGCAAATGTTCTTCCTGAAGATTATCAGCCCAAAAATGTTACCGAACCGATGGACGATTTAATCAATTCGATGTATGAAAGCCGTAACAAACATAAAAGCATTCGACGAAAAATTTTCATCGGAGCTGCTGCAATAGTTTTAGCGGCCTTGTGGGGGCTTTTATATTTTGTTGACCATGAAAATTGGAACACGGCTCAGGAAAATATTGAAATGGCTTTGAGGCGGTCTGATTATCAAACTGCACAAAAGATTTTAGAGGATTTCAAATCACCTTCGTTTTTGTCGTTTTTATATCCGAAATTTTTGAGAGCTGACAGCAAAATTAATGACGGTTACGCTCAATATGAAGCTACGTTATATTCAATGCTTCAAAGTGATTTTGTTGTAGCTGACAGAAATAAACTTCCGTCTATGACACAGGATTTTGTTGACGCTTCAGAGAGAGTTGAAAGTTATCTCGCTGTGAAAAATTTCGCGGTCATTGCTCCTCAACACTATGAAACTGTCAGAAGTTGGCAAGGGTATTTCACACTTGGAAAACTGTTTAACTTTGATATAGCAAATGCTTCACCGACGCAATTAATGAACGTGATTTTACAGTGCCTTGACCAAACGGAAAAAATTCCTTCAACATGGCAAAACAGCGTGAACTCGAAAATTGAAAGCTTAGTGCGAGCATGGTGTAATTCATTGTCTCTTGATGTTGCGCCCGGAATTTTGGAATCTTATATCAGCGTGGCCGACTCTTTAATCAACAGTCCAAAATTGTCGGATAAAATCAAAGAGTTTTTGGTGTCTCAGCAAAAAATCTGGCGTGAGTCTCAAAATGAAAATCTCAAAAAAATTGCCGATGAAATGATTATTGAGGCCGGAAATGATGTTGAAACAGCTATACCGATTTTGGAACAGCGTTTAACTGAAAATCCTTCAAAAGTTACAGCAGAACGCCTGAAAAAAACTCTTGCGAATTATTACAATGAACTCGTTCAGCAATGGCTCAATGAATATAATCAGGACACTGACATTCCTAGATTGAAATATTTGATGAATTTTTATCAGGATATGCCCGAAGAAGCTCGTGAAAAATTATCGAACGGAATTAACAAGCTTGAGAAAATTCGCATTGATAAACTTGCAGGAAATATCGCTAAAATCGATTCAATTAAAGATTTTCCCAACGAACTTGAAAGGCTCGGAGCTGATTTAGATTCTGAAGCTGTTAAAGAGGTCATAGTTTCAACAATGCAAGAGCTAATGAAAAATGAATTAGATGAAATTCGTACAAGTGTTTTAGGTCATCTTAAAGACGGACGTTTTGAAGTCGGAAGAGGCGATTTGATAACCCGATGTAATTCTCTCAGAAGAGATTTGAGGCCATTATCAACTTCCAACGATGAAATTAAAACAATGATGCTTCCTGTTGATGAGTTTGAAAAAACTTTGACGGCTGAAATTCAAAATGCTCACTTGAATTATTGCAGGCAGGAATTTAACCGCAACAAAAACACTCGAAACATCGGCGAAATTTCAGAATGTATTGACAGCCTAAACGATTTTCTAAGGGCATGGCCGAATTCAAATGATTCTGAAACGGTTAAAGATGTCCTGAATTTCCTCACAACGATTCAAAACGGAGTTCAGGGAAAAATTCAAATTGTTCAAGGCAACTTCACGAAAATGAAACGCTGGAACGATACACCCGATGTCTATGTAACAGTAACTCAAAATAAAAGCCAATTATTTAGGTCGAAAGTGTTCACTGATAACGCGAGGCCGGTTTTTGGCGACAGCATCAGCTACACTTGGAAAGTCAATAACCCTCCTTTAGTTTTTGCTGCTTATGATAAAGATATTGGCAGCGATAAACAATTATTAAGTCAGCAAATTAATGTCTCAGGATTTTTCGGTTATGAAAATCTTAATGCAACATTGGAAAGATATGAGGGTTGCAGTTTGCAAATTAAATTCAGCGGTTCAATTCCGAAATGCGCATGGAACTAAATTATTTTATTTTTACATCAGGTGAAAAAGGTGTACACGGTTTTGATTGGGGAGTGAAATTTTTGTCCGCCAAAAACTCCCTTCAAAACCCTCATAACCTCGATGAATTTTACAGAAAAACATTAAGCGAATTTAATTTATCTCCAAGCCTCGAACGTCCTGAAAATATCGGAGTGTTGTTAATTCCGTTTGCTGATGAAAATTTATTGGGATTTATTTTTCCCGGCCATGATTTGAAAGGCAGACCTAACACAATAACAATCGCTTGCAAAATTCCCGACGAAATTTCAAAGCGTTTCAATGTTAATGATGCCGTTAAAATTTTATGGAACTCGAATAACATAACTCAAATCTCGAAAAATAATCGTCCTGATACTCTTGCATTTAATGATGAAATTTCAAGCGCAAATGAATTTCCTTTTGTGAATTTAACAGCATGGCCGAATGTTAATAACGGATATATTGTTATTGACGGAAAAGTCAGGGAGCTTCACAGGGAAATTGAGCCGAAAAAAATTAAGCCTCGTTCAAATAAAACATGGATTGTTTTGGCAGGTGTATTATTTGCCGGATTAATAATATTTTACGGAGCGTCAAAATTTTCATCACCTGCAAAAAAAATTCTTCCGACAACAATAACTCCTCCTACTCCTGATATTCATACTGAAATAATTTCAGCGGAAAAAGTTATTGATGAGAAAAAAATAACGCCGCCCGAAAATAAAAATTTGAAAATACCTGACGGCTTTGGCTTCATTAACGAAAATTCCTTCAAAGAAATTCTGAAATCTCTTTATGTCGAAAGGGAAATAGGGAAAATTCAACTTATGGAAAAAATGTTAATGGTGCCTACGGAAAAAAAAGAAGCTGAATTCAAATCCGATTTAACAAAAATATTTTATACTGAAACTACATTTGAAGTTAATGCTCCGTTATTCAATAAAAATATTTTTATAAGGGAGATTTTGAAACATATAAAATTTAATTCAAATGACGCTGTAATATATTTTTGGGACAAAGATAACAGATTTGAAAATAATAATGCTGATATAGATTTTTACATTGATAATTTCATTGAGCAAGCGTTGAAAAAAATTCCTTCAGAAAATGGAAAATTAAAAGGAGTATTTTTCAAAAATTGAAGCGTTTTGTTGCATGTTTAATTTTTTCGGCCTTAATTAATTTCGGTAATATAAACGGGTGCACAAGTAAAGAATGGAAACAATGGAAAGAATTTCGTATCGCTTCAACAAGCCATGACCAAAAAAACGAATATACTAAAACAGATATAACTCCTGAAAATATTTTTGAGATAATTAAATCCGATATAAAATTTGACAATCTTTGTCGTATAGATTTTGTTGAAGATTTTATGAACAGAGCTTCTTTTGATGAAGATGATTTATCAGGGAAAATTATTTCGGGAAATAAAAATCTTAAATCGTTGACATTTTGCAGGGATTACCCGAAAATTTACGGATTTTTCAACGAAACGGCCATGCTTTATTCAGTCGAGAAATTAATCGCTTTTTGTTCGGATTTTTCGGTACGGAGCAACAGACGATTTATTTGCACTTATAATTCAAATCTTTCACTTGAAAACATGATAAACGAAATCAGCAGAGAATCATTTTTCAACTTTCCTGAAGAAATCAAATTAAAAAATTCTGAAATTATATTAAAATTAAACGAAATTGAAGAAGACAGTTTATCGGGCTCATTCAGATTTTTTTACAGGACTGAAACAGAAGGACTCTATGCAGTTTCGGTTATCAGAGATGACGGTGAGAAGGTAACGAATTATATTGCCGTCGAAAAAGAAAAGGAAGGAAAAAATTTTAAGCTTTTTAATCGAGGTGAGTTTGAGAAAAAATTATTTGAGAAAATAAAAATGCGCAACGGTTACATTGAATTTTTGCTCTCAAAAGATGACGTGCGGTTAAGCAATCCCGATATAACTTTTGAGGAATGCCTGAAAATTTTTATTGAGGAGGAATTTTTATTATGAATTTACAATCTGAAATTAATAGGACACGAAAAAAAATGTTGATTGAAAACAGCGAAAAAAATCTGCAATCCAAACTCGATTTAGAAATTAATCTCAACAAAGCTCAAAAGGAAATCAAAAGCCTTAAAACCGAATTAAGACGATTAAGTGATGAAAATCAAAAAATTTTACGTGCTAAAATCAAAGCAGAAGAACAAACTCAAAAAGCTGTTGCAGCACGAAAAATTACATCATTTCTTTTGTTTTTGGTTATAATAATTTCTCTTGTTGTCGGTTACAATTTTTATTTGAAGTACAACGATTTTCGCAAGGAACTTGACGGAATTAAACTTGAACTCAAAGAATTAATGGAAACTTCAGAGATAAAATCTAAGGTTGAAAATATTTTATCGGCTCTCAACAACGATACGGCATCAAGGAATTTTTATAATTCAAATGCTCTTGCTTATGTCGACAGCCTTAAAGATTTTTACGCTAAAGATATTTTCACTGATACCGCCTCAAAAAACATTGTCGCTGGAAATTTTAGTTCAACGATGCTGTTAAATTTTTCCAGAGAATATTCAAACTCAAATTCATTAAACGCATTTTTCAATTCTGACGGCCTTAAATCCGCAATGAAATCCTTAAACACAAACGGAGATGTTTCAGTGAGGAGCGATAAGAGATTTATATTCCCGACTGATTCGGCTAGCTTGACGAGAAAAATTAATTTGCTCGAGAAAGCAGCGTTTTTTTCCGTACAAACATTAAAGCCTGCAACAGGAAATTTTACGGGGAATATTGCCGAAAAAATTTTTGATGCCATGAAAAAAAATCCTGATGATTTAGTTTTCAGATTCTTCTTCAAAACTGCTGAAAAAGATTTGTACATTGTCTCAATCGTAAAAGATAACAGGTTATTGGGCACTTATCTAGCGTCAGCTTCAAAACCTCTCAAAAGATATTCAATAATCCGTGAGCTTCAAAACACAATTAAGCAAACAGATTTTAATGCAAACGAAAAATATCTCGAAGTATCATTGAGAGATTCCGACAGCAGGTTGAACAACAACACTGATTTTGATACATGCCTTGATATTTTTATTTCGCAATTAATCACGAAAGGAGAATAAAATTTTGAGACAGGAAGATATTCAGAAGATAATCGAACAGAGGCAGCCTTTAGCACAAAGGGTTATGAAAGTTCGTGAGAATTTATCGGAAGCGGCGGGAAAATTTGAGAACTTCAACATTATTTGCCGTGAAATTTTCAATGATAAAGGGCTTGCAAAGGAATTTGGAAATGTCGGAAGGTTCCTTGACGATGCTGACAAATTAGTTAATGAAGCCGTAAAACGTCAGGAAGAATTGAAACACCTTCAAAAACGATTAACCCGAAACACGTTAAATATAGCCGTAATAGGTCGTGCACGTCAGGGAAAAAGCCGTTTGCTTCAATCAATTACAGGCTTAACTGCTGAGGAAATTCCTGACAGCAATTTAGATTTTTGCACTGGAGTTAGAAGCGACATTATTAATGAAGATACAGATGTTACTTATGCAGTTGTACATTTTTTGAGCGAGGAAAAATTTTTGGCCGATAACGTTGCTCCATATTTTGCAGAATTGAAAAAATCGGAAAAAAATATTTTCTCAGTTCCAAATTCAATTTCAGCGTTCAAGAATTTTCCCCTTCCTGAACTAAGCTCACTCAATGATACGGCCATGAAACAAGCTTTGAATAACCTTTTGGAAATTCAAAAAAATTTACCGAAATTTGAAAATTTATTAGGACAAAGGCAAACTCAAATTAAGAAACACGAAATCAGAGATTACGTTGCACATGATAACAAAGAAGGTAAGGAAATTTTTAATTATCTTGCAGTTGAAAGCGTAGAAATTTTTTGCAGATTTCCTAATGAAGATGTAGGCTCTTTAAGATTAATTGATTTGCCCGGACTTGGAGATATTAGAATCGGAGATGTCGCAAGAGTTGTTAATGCTTTACGAGATCAGGTTGACTTAGTGTTTTTTATCTCAATGCCGTCTTATAAAGGAGCAGGCTGGCAGGAAATTGAAACTAATCTTTACACCGAAGCAAGCAGCGCACTAGGTGATAAACTTCCGATTGATAAATGGTCATTTTGGGTATTCAATCACGATTTAAGAGCCGACAATGAAATTCAATGCAAAATGTTAAGAGATACTATCGAGGAAAAAGCTCAAATTAAAGTTTCTGATACTGTTATAGTTGATTGCTCAAATCCTCAAGATGTCTCAGAAAATTTAATTGATGTTGCTTTGTCTTACCTGTCGAAAAATATCGAAGCTAATGACGTTATATACGCTGAAAATCTTCAGGCACTCCTAAAAAATACTATTCAGGACATTAAAACCCTCACTGAAAAAATCAAAAATTCTCTCAAAGATGAAGGCGATTTAGACAGAGACAGCGATACTTTTGATGTGTTGTTTGAGGATTTGTGGTCAAAATTGCGTGAGGAATTAGAAAAATGTGTTGAAGAAAATTCTCAGTTAAGACAGAACCGCAACAAACCTTACAAAAAACTTCAGGAAAAAATAGCGTCAGTTTTAACGGAGGAAGAAAAGCAAATTCCTATAACTGAGGAAGATATAGAGAGAGCTTCAAGGAGAGAAGGAGGCATTCATACACCTTATCAAGAATCGCTGCATTATTTACGAACAAGATTGAGCAGCAAAATTCAAGAGAGTTTGGACTCAATTCTTGATGAAGTTCTCAAAAATATGAAAAATGAATTTTGTTCAATATTAGCAAATACAGGAAGGCTTGAAAAACGTTTCGGAGTTTCGGATTACAGACTTTTAGGCGAAATGATTAAATTCATCGAAGAGTCTTTGTACAGCAAGGACATGCCGACACTTTTGGCAGGCTTAAAACTTTTGAACGATTGGACAATGAGTTACAGAAGTTTTATTCAGCACCGTTTAAGAGGGGCGTTAAACGCTCTTGATCCTGTTGAAGAAGAAAGCAGGGTTTTAGGAACTCCTCAAAATGCTTCACAGGCTGTTCAAATTCTCGATAACCTTTACAAGCAAACTATATATAAAGTCCGTGATGCCCTCGACAATATTTATTCTGAACCTAACAAAGCTGCTTTTGCGGTTGCTGAAGAGTTCAAGGACATAATGATTCGTTCAAACGAAATGCACTCAACATCATCAGATGAAGAAAATAAAACGTTAAAACACGAACATAATTTGAAAATTCAATGGAGAAGATTTTACAGGCCGATTCGTGGAGATATTTGGGAGGAACAATACGGAGCTTCACAAAAAATACGAAACGCAATCGTCAAGCTTCGTGCGCCGTTAGAAAATCTTGTGCCGTTATTGAGCGATTCAAAATTTGAATTTTTGCAGAGGTGAAAACAATGTTAATTAATGAAAGCTGTAAAAATTTTTCGGAGCTTTTAGCTTCAAAGTCATCAGTTCCGGGAGGAGGCGGAGCTGCTGCACTTGTCGGAGCATTGGGAGCAGCGTTATGTTCAATGGCAGGAAATTTTACGGTTGGCAAAAAGAAATATGCAGATGTTGAAGATGACATCAAAAGAAATTTAGCCGAAACTGAAAAACTTCGTGAAAAATTGCTTGAACTTGTTGATGAGGACGCAAGAGCTTTCACACCGTTAGCTGAAGCCTATAAAATTCCTAAAGACGATCCTAAACGTCCCGAAATTTTTGAGGCTGCGACGTTAAATGCCTGCAAAGCTCCTGTTGAAATCATAAAATCATGCGCAAAAATAATAGAGCTTCTTGAAGAAATGGCGGAAAAAGGCAGCAAGTTATTAATTTCTGATGTTGCGTGCGGAGCGTTTTTGTGTCGAGCGGCTATGGAGAGTGCAGCTACTAACGTTTACATAAACACATCATCTCTCAATGACAGAGATAAAGCAAATGAAATCGAAACAGAAATTGACGATATATTAACGGAATATTGTCCGAGAGCTTCGGATATAGCGAAAAAAATCAATGAATTTCTAAGGATTGAAAAATAAATGGCTGAAATTTTGAAGGGATTACCTGTTGCTAATGCTTTAACCGAAAAATTAATTGCCCGTTGCGAAAATTTGAAATCAAAAAATATAAATCCAACTTTAGCGATTTTGAGAGTCGGTGAAAGACCTGATGATATTTCTTATGAAAACGGAATTTTGAAACGCTGTGATAAAATCGGAATTGCCGTGAAAAAATTCGTCGTAACTCAGGAAGAAATTTTGGAACATATCGAAGCAATTAACAATGACAAAAATATTCACGGGTGCTTAATGTTCAGACCGTTGCCTGATAAAAATATAGATAAAAAAGCATGTGAAATTCTTTTGCCTGAAAAAGATGTTGACTGTATGACCGAAAAATCTTTAGCAAGCGTTTTCATCGGAAATGAAACAGGTTATCCTCCGTGTACTGCTGAAGCATGTATAGAACTTTTAGATTTTTACGGAATTGAAATTGAGGGAAAAAATATTGTCGTTATAGGTCGAAGCCTCGTTATCGGGAAACCTGTATCAATGATTTTACAAAATCGGAACGCTACGATTACGATGTGTCATTCAAAAACGAAAAAACTTCCTGAAATTTCACGTAATGCCGAAATAATTATTGCCGCAATAGGTAAAGCAGGATTTGTTGATTCAAAATTTTTATCAGAGGAACAAACAGTTATTGATGTTGGAATTAATGTTAATGAAGAAGGGAAATTATGCGGTGATGTTAAATTCGATGAAGCTGAAAAGATCGTGAGCAAAATTACGCCTGTTCCGGGCGGAGTTGGTTCAGTAACAACTGCCGTGCTTGCAAAACATGTTATCGAAGCTGCTGAAAGGAGTTAATGAATTATGCTGACACCTTCAGAATTTGTTGAAAGTTATTCATTAATCGGTGAGAAAAAAACAAAAGTAAAGACATCGAACCTTTTAATTTTAGGAATTTTAGCGGGATTTTTCATCGGATTAGGAGGCTGAATAACAGTTAAATATAAATTATAAAACTCAGTAAATTTATAGCTT
>CALBPU010000085.1 GCA_937899395.1 uncultured Fretibacterium sp. | reverse complement strand
ACTCATAATTTATTATTATACTATAGTTTTATAAGTTAAATTACTATAGCAACTGGAGCCGACATTATGGCAAGTACTTTAAGAGGTTTCGGGCTTGAGGCGGGCAATGCTAATCGTATTGCAGATGTTTTGGCTCAGACAAGCGCAGCAAGTAATACAAATATTACGGGATTAGGCGAATCAATGAAATATGTTGCGCCTGTCGCATCAGGTTTAGGAATATCAGTTGAGCAAGTTTCTGCAATGCTTGGAGTTATGGGGAATGCTGGCATTAAAGGCTCTCAAGCCGGTACAGCTTTAAGAGCAGCCATGACCCGATTATCTAAAGAACCAAAAGCTGTAGCAAATGCTCTCGCAGAACTTGGAATAAAGGCCAGAGATGCTCAAGGAAATTTCCGAGAGATGCCCGAATTAATGCAGGCACTTTCAGTAAAACTCAAAGATATGGGTTCAGCAGATCAAATGAAATATTTATCAAATATTTTTGGAACTGAAGCGGCTGCTGGTATGCTTGCTGTAATGAAAGCATCTGTTGATGGCTCTTTACAGGAACTGGAAAAACTCAACCGAGAATCAGGAGGACAATTACAAGCTCTGAGTGAACATATTGGAGTCAGCATGGACGAAATGAGAGCTGGAATGGAAAATGCAGAACCTTTAGCTCGTAAACTCGGAATAAGTTTCAAAGATTTGTCTGTATATACTGCAATGCTCGCTCAAAATGGCATTAAAGGAGCTAAAGCTGATAAAATTTTAACAGCCACGTTCAAACGCCTAGATAAAAATAGCCGAGATGTTCAAAAAGGTATGAAAGCATTTGGTTTGACCATGTACGATAAAAACGGCCGAATGCGTAATTTTACAACCGTACTAACAGAACTCAATATGGCAATGGCCGATATGAAACCGCCTGAACAGCTAGAAGCATTAACGAAAATTTTTGGCAAAGATGAAGCAAAATATATTCAATCTTTCATGGAAGGATTGAATAAAGGTACTCATAAAAAATTAGATACAGTTGCAACTAACGCCAAAGGTGTGTCATATGAGATGATGCAGAAGAATCTTGAAACATTCAGCGGTCAATGGGCGATCACACAGTCTGCTTTTAGTGATCTTAATGTTCAAATAGGAAACGCCTTACTTCCTGAGGCCACAAAACTTGTAGAGGTAATTGGAAAAATTGTATCAGGTATTGTTAAGATTATGGAAGAACATGAGGATTTGTCCAATGCGGTCATTAAAAGTTTAGGAGCCATTGCAGCATTTAAGATTACACAAAAAGTATATAAACTTGGAGGAGCAATATTAGAATTGCCTAAGGCTTGGCTTGAAGTACATAATGCAACACGGGAAGCCGCTACATTAGCAGGAACAGTAACAAGTGCAGTCGGAGGTGCTTCAGGGAGCGTAAGCAATCTCAAGTCGTTAATCTCAGCATTATTAGAGCCTCTCTGGCTAGTGGCAGCAGTAGTGGCATTAATAGCTATGAACTGGGAGGATGTATGTGCATGGTGCGAAAAAGCTGGACAAGCAATAAAAAACATTGACAGAACTACGCCAATGTCTGAATTAAGGAAAAGTAACCCAGCTGATTATCATATTCGAGCAATGGAAAGTGCTTATGCAATACCTGAAATTGGGAAAAATGCGATGGGCGGAATAATAACCAGTCCTACGGTTTCGTGGGTAGGGGAAGCAGGGCGAGAAGCGATTATTCCCCTTGAAAATCAAGCACGAGGAACAGCATTATGGATTGAAGCGGGACGTGAACTTGGATTAATTTCTGAAAGTAATGCTGGAAAGACGATACAAGAGTATAACTTCGTTCCGTCAATAATAAATGCTTTGCAGCTCCAACCTGAGATTAATGCGCTAGGAACGCCGGAGATTAAGAACATAATTCCTCATGCTACAGGTGGAATATTTTCGCAGCCTCACATCGGACTTGTTGCAGAGGCAGGCCGTGAAGCCGTGATACCTCTGGAAGATAAAGCAAGGGGCATTCCGTTATGGCAGGCAGCCGGTGAGGAAATGGGTTTGAGATTTGGAAGTATTACAAATAACAACGATAATTCAAGCTCAAACAGCAATGTAACAGTATCACCGACTTTCAACATCACAGTAAACGGCGGAGATGAACAAAGTGGGAATAAAATCAGAGGAATAATCGAGGATATTTTGCTAGAAATTCAAAATGACGGAATGAGGCGGAGCTTTGCATGAAAACATACAGAACAATTCAAGGCGATACATGGGATTTAATTGCGCTGAAAATGTATCCTAAAATTGGCGGAGAAAAACTCATTGATATTTTGCTTGAATATAATCCTGAATATATGAATTTTGTAATTTTACCTGCAAACATCATATTAAATGTCCCTGATGTTTTAGAGCCTGTTGTCTTAAATCTTCCGGCTTGGAAGAGGTGAGTTTATGGACGCACATGAAGCTCGATGGGCTGAAGTTGTGATTGTGTACGAGGGCGTAAATATCACGAAAGATATTGCACCGTTTTTGATTTCATTCACGTACACTGACAACGCAAGCGATAAAGCTGACGATATTTCGTTCGTACTCGAAGATCGCAAGCGTCTATGGGTTAATGACTGGTTTCCTACGAAGGGCGATAAAGTAAAATCAAGTATTGTGTTACATGAATGGGAAGCCCCTAATCAAACAATCTCATTGCCTTGCGGAACGTTTGAGGTCGATGAAGTCGAATGCTCTGGCCCTCCAACCCAGATAACGATCAAAGCAGTTTCAACTCTTGTATCGAAGCCAATGAGACAAGAGCTGCATACTAAGGCATGGGAGAATGTAAAATTATCGACTATTGCTGGAGATATAGCGAATAAAAATAGCTTGCAACTATTTTGGGATTCTAGCGAAAATCCATTATTAGAACGACGAGATCAGGTCGAGATGTCAGACCTTGAATTTTTCACGAGCCTTGCAAAAGATTATGGGATTTCAGTGAAAGTTACAGATACAAAATTAGTGTGTTACAACACTGAAGAATATCAAGAAAAACCGCCTGTAGCAGAGTTAAAATTCGGAGATAAAAAACTCTTGCGCTGGAATTTTTCGAGTAAAGCAGCAGGAACTTACAAAGCGGCAAGACTTCAATATCATGATCCTGTCAAAAACACAAACATTGATATAACTGAAAAATCCGAAGATGATACAGAGGGAACAGGACGAACACTTGAAATTAATCAGAAAGTTGACAGTATAGCCGATGCTAAAAAAATTGCGAAGGACAAATTAGCGAATGCCAACAAAAAGGAAATTACAGGAAGCATATCGTTAATGGGTGATTTGAGACTTGTAGGAGCCAGTAATGTGAAAATCACGGGTTTCGGAGCTTTTGACGGTAACTTCACAATAGAAAAGGCAACACATACAGTCAGTGGAGGTTATACAACAAAACTCGATCTGTCGATGAATAAAGAATCAAAGAAAGAATTGCGCAAGAAGAAAAAATCAAAAGCTAAGAAGGCATCATCAAGAAAGAAAACGGCAACGACAACAGATACAGTAACAAGAACATATCAAGGAGAAAATCAGGTTATTTTGAAAAATAATGGCTAAAGAAAATAATGAAGCAAGTTCATTTGGGCGTTTTGGGTACGTATCGGATTATGATCCAAAACGATATATGGCTCGTATACAGTTCCCGGATAAAGATAATTTGGTATCATCATGGTTGCCTGTAACAGTTCCGAACTCAAAGAAAAATCACGATGAATTTCATTTGGATATAGGGGAACATGTTTTTTGCGTCATGCTTGGTAACGGACTTGAAGCCGGAGTTGTTTTGGGAGCTATCTATGATGACACTAATAAACCGCCGCTCGGAGATGCCGACGTGAGAAAAGTTACATTTGATGACGGCACTGAAGTTTCTTATGACAGGAAAAACAGCAAGATGAATATTAACTGTAAAGGCGATATAGAAATACACGCAGACGGGAATATAAAAATTACGGCGAATCGTATAGACTTAAATTAAGCCCCCTGTTTCCAGAGGGCTTGACGGTTATGCGTACTGTTTGGATTTATATTTTCTGCGTTTTATTTCGCGGCGAATACCAAGTTTTTGCATGAGCGCATCCTGAAGGGTTTGTGAGAAGTTAATTTCAGCTTCTTTACCTTCGTGAAGAAGCCATGCAGGGACGGTAACAGTTTTGCTCATCGCTTTTTCGTTGAAACGGGCGCGAACGGCGGGCATAGAGATTCGAATTAGCGAAACGATCTGATTGGGCTTTAATTGCTTTTTTATCTCAAGTACATCAGAAGGTTCGGGAATTGGCATATTATCCTGTTCATCGGAAAAAAGCCGGAGACTTAGCGCATCTGTAGCCATGTAAACGGCTTCATCGTTGTTATCGGCGCAGGATAAACAGCCGGGCAAATCAGGGAACTTAATGGAAATTCCATCGTCAGCGTAATTAAAAATCGCTGGGAACGTATAAACATCTTTCATTAACTGGCAACTCTCCTTTGTGTTAAAATTATTAAAATTTGTGGGGGAGTTATTCCCCCAGTAGTCCCGCTTGAATGAGAATGTCTTTTCTCGTTTCTTCCGGGAGGGTTTTGCGTCCGGCTGGAACAGTGGTTTTTCCTTTTTTAATGGGGTGGACAAACTGCTGATGACTTGAGCCGGATTTTTTGCGTTGTTTGTCTTTGTCTAAGACCCAACCGTCTAATTCTAAGAGCCTCACCGCTTCCTTACTTGATAAAGTTTTTTGTTGAAGCAGTTTTTTTAATTCTTTGTCCTTTTTGGACATTTCATCACCTCGTTTCTTCTAAGATGTGAATATTATAACACGTTATAAAAACGTGTCAATACTTTTATAAAAATTGATAGGATCTAAAATATATGAAAATTATAGAAATTTATTTAATAATATTTTTGATAACGATAACCGCTATAAATATTTACACATACAGACTAACGAAACAGCGATATTTAGAGACTTTACGTCAGTTATGGCAATGGGACAGTTACATCAGGAGATGGTTAAAGGAGAATTACAATGCCCCCCGCAGCGAGATTAGCTGATATTTGCACAGGTCATGAGTGTTGGCCGCCGAGAGCAAATATCGAAGGAAGTCCGAATGTTTTTGTCAATGGCCGTGCATGGCACAGACAAGGGGACGGCTGGGCAGTGCATTGCTGTACACACCCCGATTGCCCTCATGGATGTCATGGAAGTGCTTTAGCGTCTGGAAGTTCAACAGTTTTCGTAAACGGAAAAGAGGCGGGACGGATTGGCGATCCTGTCGCCTGTGGAGGGACTGTTGCAACTGGAAGCGAGCATGTTTTTGCAGGAGGTTAAGCATGATAGGCTCATTCGGTGAAGTTGTCTTTTATGTTACACCTGAAAAAATAAGAACATTCAGGGATTTCCAAATTCAACGGAGTGCAAAATATACAGAACACGCAATACACGGCCGCAAAGGACTTTTAGAATTTACGGGATTTTCTGCGGCTACTGCGAGTTTGCGAATAAGACTTGACGCAGGATTAGGCGTTAATCCTAAAGAAGAGCTAAACACACTGCACGAAATTTTAACAAAACATGAAGCCGTGCCGTTTATCCTTGACGGCGAACCGCAGGGGGACGGCCTTTGGGTATTAGAAAGCATTGATGAAAATTTTGAAATTATTGACAATCACGGGACTTTTATTGCAGTTGAAGTTTCGCTAAAAATAAAAGAATACGTAGAGGTAGAGGAGAATGGAGATTGATGTTCTTGCTACGAAAACAGAATTTAATTTCGCGCCTAAGAATTTGATAGAAGAAGTAGCTCAAAACGTGAGAATAATTTGCACAACTGAAAAATACAGCGTACCTATGGACAGACTTTTCGGAGTTGACACGGCCATGTTAGACCGTCCGACACCGAAAGCAATGGCAGCATTACAGGCAGAACTTATACAGGCAATAAGAAAATATGAACCTCGTTGCAAAGTCAGAAAAATTAGCTTTGAGGGCGACATTAACGGAAAATTAGCCGTGAAAGTGAGGATTGCAGTGAATGAAGAGTGAGTTATTTCCGGTTTTGAATGACATTACGTTTGCTGAAAAATCGGGTGAAGAAATAGAAGCTGAAGTAATTTCGACATACGAAAGTCTCGCAGAACGCACTCTCGCAAAAGGCGATCCTATACGTTTATTTCTTGAAGCTATAGTGTTAGAGATTGTCCATCAACGCAGTTTAATTGATTACGCGGCCAAACAGAATCTATTAGCTTACGCTGAGGGCGATTTTTTAGATCACATTGGTGCGTTGCTCGGTGTTACAAGGCTTGCGGCTTCAAATGCGTTGACTACATTAAAATTTAAGCTGTCAGAGGCACAACTATCTACAGTAATAATTCCCGAAGGCACTAGAGCATCACCAGGAGGCGGAACGATTCTTTTTGCGACAACAGCGGCAGTTGAAATTACGGCAGGTAATACGGAAATTACGGTTACAGCAGAATGTGCTCTGTCAGGCACACAAGGCAACGGCTACGTAGCAGGACAGATTAAAAAACTCGTTGACCCGTTCCCTTACGAAATGTCAGTTGAAAATATTACGGAAAGCTACGGCGGAAGCGATATTGAAAATGACGAAAATTATCGTGAACGAATACAAATCGCCCCTGAAAGTTTTTCTGTTGCAGGTTCGGCAGGTGCATATAAATATTTCGCTCGCACAGCTCATCAGGACATCATTGACGTAGGCTTGCCTCATATGCTTGAAGATGATTTTGAAGCCGGTCATGTTGATTTATATATTCTCATGAAGAACGGCGAACTTCCAAGCGATGAAATTTTGGAAAAAGTTTTGGAAATTTGCAACGCCGATGACGTGAGGCCACTAACCGATTATGTTACGACCAAAGCCCCTGAAATTGTAAATTTTAACTTGAACGTGAAATATTTCATTGACCGTGCAAACGCAACACAATCAACGCAAATTCAAGCCTCTGTCGAAAGTGCTATAAAAGCATGGATTTTATGGCAACGGTCAAAATTAGGGCGCGACTTGAACCCGTCTGAATTAAATCACAGGATTATCGCAGCAGGAGCTAAGAGAGCTGAAATTATTTCGCCTGTCTTTAGAAGCATAAAATATAAAGAGCTTGCAATACCTTCGAGCCAAACAATAACATTCGGAGGGCTCGAAGATGGCTAAAGAACTTGAAATAATTTCTTTGCGGGACATAATCCCAAACTCAATAGCTCATGATAAAAATGTACAGGCGATAATAAAAGCAACAGACCCTGAATTTCAAAAAGTCTCTCAAGATACACGAGAGGCTTTTATTATTTCGCGGATCAATGAGCTCCCCGAAAACGTCATAGATTTGCTTGCATGGCAATGGCACGTTGATTTTTATGAGCCGGATTTACCGATTGCAACAAAACGGGAACTTGTTCTTGATTCGATAAAGTGGCACAGGAAAAAAGGAACGAAAGCCTCAATCGAGAGCGCACTAAAAAAACTCGGCTTTATCCCTACCATTAAGGAATGGTTTGAAATTGGCACAAAACCTCACACTTTCGAGGTTTATGGCCATTATAAAGACAATGACCTTAATGTTGATTTTCTCGGCCCTGATACGGACGAAATTTTGACCCGTGTAATTGAGATTACAAAACCTGCACGCTCAAAACTTTTAAGCCTGATAGTTGCACCGATTCCGATTGACATGAAAGAACACACTTGCTATTGGGACAAGTGCATATGGGGGCATCCTGAAATCGAATTACACGATTGGGGATTGTTGCCGTTGCCCGTATTTGAAAATGACCCTGTATCTGGGATTGATTTTGTACGAGGCTTCAATGTAATTAGCGATACGCAGTTTTGGGACACGTCAATATGGGGCGGAACTCCTTACAGGGATTTAATTTTCGGGCAAAATTTTGAACGCGGAATTTTTGTTAATCTCGATCGTGAAAGTACAGCAACGTGGTACATCCCTTATGAATGGGGAAAATTTACATGGGCAGATTCAGAGCGATATTCACGTGATTTTGAACTGCTATTCCAAAGAGGTATGGGAATAAATGCAGACATAAAACCGCAGCCTTTTGGAACGACCTATATTATCGGTATGATTGCAAGTTTGCAGCCATATTGGGATTTTTATACATGGATACAACACGGCGATTGGGGTGAGGATTTTGGCATTCCTTATTTTGCTCCGGGCTTTCAGAGAGATACTAAAGCGTCTGTGCAATGGAGTGAAGCTGAAGCTCCGTTTGCAAAATGGAGCAAATATAGAACTTGGGGCGATGCGACATGGGATAAAGCCCCTACAAATGCAGGAACTTGGGAAACTGGAACATGGATTGATTTAGAGGAGGCAACAGCTTAAATGGCAATTTTAACTTATTCAGCACGAACACTTTTAGCTAAATATTTGCTTACACATCCTTTGTATCTTGCTATCGGTAAGGGCAAAAAATCATGGGACACAGACCCCGAAGCCCCCGATTATGAAGATACAGAGCTTTTAAGCGTAATTGGTTATAAAAAATTAACTCGTTCATTCTTTGTAAATGAAGATGATAACGGAGAGATTGATTTGCCGGGCGGACGTTATTATTCAGCGTCAGATGTTCCTACACGGCACGCCTGTTTAGAATTTCAATTTAAGTACGGTGAAGCAGTAGATATAGAAATTCGAGAGGTAGGAATTTTCGCTGATACAGTAGTTACGGGCGGACTTCCGTCAAATCAGACGTATTTTCTTCCTACTCAAGTCATAAACAAGGGAACTTTAATAACGCTTGAACATCTTGAAGCTCCCGACACTTTCACTCCTAATAAAAAAGGCTGTTATAGAACAGTTTTGACAATTTAGGAGGTGTGAATTTTGACAGGCGAAGAAATAAAAAATTTGCTCGACATTACGGATTATTACAATCGTTACGACAAAAATAAAAGATGGGATTATGTCGCTCTCTTAGTTGGAAGAGCTACGCAGGCCGCTGAAATTAACGAAATACAAAATATTTCGGAAGATAAAACTAAATCTATAGGCAAGTCTCTATACGAAGAGGGAATGATTATTGAAGGCTGCGGAATTTTTTACAGCTCATCGACTAAAAAAGCAACGCTAAAATCTGGACGAATTTTTCTTGACGGACTTGTTTATGCAGTCGAAACTAAAGAATTGAGTACAACAGGCACGGCAATAATCGGCGTTTGGAAAATTTCAAGTGTTTTAACTGAAGATGTGGACGATTCTTTAAGAAATCCTGCACGAGGTTATCCTGAATATAAAAGTCGTGGAGCATATCGTATTGTAACTAAAGCTCAATGGGGACTAAGTACAGATTTTCACGATAATGCTACTTTTTGTGAAGTTTATGAAATCGAAAACGGAATTATAAAACGCTTAAAAAAAGTTAAGCCTGATATTATTCGTTATGATAAACATGCTCACGGGAATTACGCTGTTGATGGATTGAACATAAGTTTTGTAAGTTCGACATCAGGCAAGCAGATATTCAAAGTTTCTAAAGGGTTTGCTCACATAAACGGTTATGAAACAGAAATTTTTCAGGACATTAATTTCAGCGTAGATGAAGTTATCGATAGTGAAGACATTACCAAAGAAGTTACACAATCTGAAACTCTTACGGAAAGTACAAATAAAATTATGTTAGCACATCTACCTGTCGAAAATGTTTCTATTGTCAGAGTTACAAAACAAAAAACAGTTAAAAATCTGTTACATGGAACTGCCGGCTGTATTGATGAACTTCCCGATGATTCAGTTACAAAAATTATTGAAGTAAAACAAGGCGCAAAAATTTATATTGAAGGAACAGATTTCAGATTTATTTCTGCGTCAGATGGTCTCGATTGGTCTTTATCTGGAGATGAACCGACACCAGGCTCAAAATATGATGTTACATATGAATACAGAGTGAATGCAGGTTTTACCTTTAACACGACAAGTGTAACAGTTTCGGATTCAGATTTTCTCAAAGATGCGCCTATTGACGTAACGTACGATTATAGAATGCCTCGTAGAGACATAATTATCATGAACGAAGATGGAACTGTTGAACTTGTTAGAGGCCAAGCAGACGCTGATAATCCAATCGTCCCTGATACACCTTCGGGAGCTATACGCCTTGCTGAAGTTTTTCAGAAATGGATCACGTCCCCCGAAGTCAATAATTCTGTCAGAAGCATACAGGAACAAATTGATGAGCTTTATAAAAAAATACATGAATTGGAGGGAAAAATAAATGGCGGCTAAATATGATGACAGAACCGCAAAAGGCTGGCCGCTCCCCCATAGGGGCAACAGGCTTTATGACGATGTTGAACGTTTGCGTGAAGCATTAACCCTAATTGATAAAAGTATTACAGGGGTTGAAACACATGAAAGCAGTATTGAGGAAAGACAGGATTTCCTCGATACCCGAATGGATGTAATAGCCGGACAAGCTACGGAAGACACAGAAATCCTTGACGCAAGAGTTGACGCGAAACGTGAAGTGCATCCGAATTTAGGACACAACATCAGAAATATTCATGCAATACTTGTCGGACTTGTTGACGATTTTCAGGGACTTTTACGGCAATTTAACGCCCTTGCACAAGCACAAATTCAAGGAGAATTAAACGACCTTGAAGCTCACGAGCGGCGCAAAAAAGAAATTCAGCTTGAAGCTCTGACACGCTTGGTACAAGATGACGGATTACAACTTCAAATAAACGCAACGGCAACTGCGATTTTACAGACGGCTCAAAATCTGCTTGATATTAACGAACGCCGAAAAGCGGACTCTATATACGAAGAGACTATCCGAAGTACAGATGACGGAATTTTACAGACTCAAATTGACGAGTTAGCCGTAGCGATACATGAAAATCTGCTGACTCTTTGCACAACACTCGAACGGCGTAAGGAAGCATTAGAACGGGAAATTCAATCAAGAATTGAACATGATGAATTTTTACAGGAACAAGTCGATACAGTATCTTATGGCAGTTTGCAAAATGCACAAAATATTCATCAGGAAGCAGAGACACGGCGCAAAAAGTTATCAGAGGCAAACGAGCGAATTGATGTCCTTGACTCTGAAAATAAAAATCGCAAGGCTGAAATTCTTTCTGAAGTTCAAGAGCGTAAATCGCAGGACAATGAATTACAGAAAACTCTGAACGAGACGGACAAAGAATTAAAATCCGAAATTCAAGCGCGTGTTGAAAATGATTTAGGACTTGCGCGTCAGTCAAACGCAAATGCTGAAACAATTTTAGGAACGGAATTAAATTTGCTTGAAGCCAATGCTCGGCGCAAGGCAGATTTAGTCCGTGAAGAACATGAACGCATTAAGAACGATGAAGACTTACAGACGCAAGTTAACCGTGTATCAATTGCCGGACTCGAAAATTCTTGGGCAATTCATCAGGAAGCTGAACAGCGTAGAAAAAATGCTGAAGAGGCTCAGGCTAACTTTGAATATCTTTGCGATGAAAAAACAAGGCTTGAATCGGAACTTGAAGATGAAACTGTCGAACGTAAGGCCGAAAATAAAACATTACACACAGATATTAACGCTGAAAAATCAACAAGGACAGAAGAAATATCAGGGCTTGCACGTCAATCAAATTCAAACGCAGAGGCAATTTTACAGACAGAGTTAAATTTACTTGATGCTAACGATCGGCGCAAGGCAGATTTAGTCCGTGAAGAACATGAACGCATTGAACATGACGCAGACCTGCAGACACAAGTTGATAAAGTTTCAACTGCCGGACTTGAAAATTCATATGCGATTCATCAAGAGGCTGAACAACGCAGAAAATCCGATGAACGGATCGAAGCCTTGAAAGATGAAACAGGCCGTCGGATTGAAATTGACGAATATCATCAGACACAAATTGACGCAACAATAAAGGCGATTTTAGAAAATTCTACGGCTTTGAGTGAAGCTCTTTCAAGACGCAGAAAAGCACTTGAACTTGAAACAAAATTCAGGGTTGATGAAGACGAAAATTTACAGTCTCAGGCTAATAAAAACTCTGAAGCAATTTTGCAAGCAGTCTTAAATATTCGGCAGGAAGCTGAAAAACGCAGGGAGCTTTCAGAGCGTTTAATTCAGGAAGTTTATGACAGAGAACGAGAGATACAAAATCTTTTAACGCAGATCGGAGAACTTTATGAAATTCCGTTGCCCGGTGTCGATGAAAAATTTGTTAGCCTGCAAAATCAAGCTAATAAAAATGCTGAAGCGAGTATCGAAAACTCATTAAATATTCGCAACGAGGCAGAACAGCGGCGAAAACTCAATGAAAATCTGAAAGTTGAAAGTGAACACAATGCCCAGCAAGATATTGCAATTTCAGCTCAAAAACAGGAACTGTTATCCGAAGAGGAAGCACGTCTCGTAAACGATGCCGGGCTTGCAAGGCAGTCAAACACAAATGCAGAAGCGATTTTGCAGACGGAATTGAATTTGCTCGATGCCAATGAAAAACGCAAAGCGGATTTACTTCGTGAAGAGCGTGAACGCATTGAGCATGACGCAGACTTGCAGACACAAGTTGATAAAGTTTCAACTGCCGGACTTGAAAATTCGCTTGCGATTCAGTATGAGGCAGAACAGCGCAGAAAAATTCACGACTCAATCGAGGCTCTGAAAGATGAATCAGAACTTGCCAGCGCAAGAGATGAATATCATCAGACACAGCTTGATTTTCTTGTGAACGCCGTTATGCAGAGCGCATTAAATCTCCGTAACGAAATTGAACAGCGCAGAAAATTAAATAGTGAGGAAAAGCTCACGCTGATTGATTATGAAAGTCTTTCGCAGGCTCAAATTGATATAACTGCGAGGGCGATTATTGAAAACGCTTTGAGCATTCAAAAATCCAATGAAAAGCGCAGAGCTGAAGATTCACAGGAAAGATTTACCCGTGTTAATCAAGACGAAGATTTACAGTCGCAAATAAATACACTTGCAGAGACTTGTATGCGAATAATGCTGAGCAATTCAGAAATACGAGCAAAAATTAACAAAGTAGCTCAATCAATATCAGGAACTACGGGTATTGCGGCAGACTACGAAGTAGATGAAATGCTCAATGAAATTTATAAATCTTGATGTTAACACGGGGTGCGCAACCGGTTTAACATAAATATCTACACTAATTTTATTAGGAGGTTTTACCATGGCATATGATCTTAATGATCTTGTTACTGTTAAGCAGTTAAAGGCGAGTGCTCAGAAGGCCTCAGACAAAGCAGACGCGCTCGAAGAAAAGATTTCCAACACTCTCGCCAGTGTCTACAAAGTCAAAGGCACAAAGGCTTTCAGCGAGCTTACATCTGCCCTTCTCATTAAAGCCAACGAGGGCAACGTCTACAACGTTAGCGACGCTTTCACGACCACTGCTGATTTCGTCGAAGGTGTGGGCAAAAAGTACACTGCCGGCTCAAACGTTGTAATCGTCGAAGCCACTGCTCCCGTTTACACCGCGACTGAGGATACTGCCGTCAATGCCGAACATACTTATTACGAGTTCCGCAACGGCGGCTACGTGCTTGTTTCGCCTGACGCGGAAGATAATCCGTCCGACAAAGGCTGGTTCGAGCTTACGACCGCAGGGACTTACAAGTTTGATGTTCTTCCCGGCGACCTTGCCAATCTTCAGACCTTAGCTGTCCCAGCAGCGGCAAATAACATTGCTCTTCTTGACGCAACCGGGCAGGTTATTGACAGCGCAGTGGCAATCGCCAGTGACGCTGAAGTCAACGAAATGCTCGCCGAAGTTTACGGAGCATAATTTCAATCAACAGGCGGAGTTCTAGGCTCTGCCTGTCTTTTTATCGAGGAGGTGGCTCTGTGGCTTATGACACAAACAGTTTAACCACCCTAGGACAGCTCAAAAAATCGGCTGAAAAAAACAAAATCAAAATAGACGCACTAACGTTGGCACAGGAAGTTCTTGCCTCAAGAATGGACGCTCAGGTAACTGCTACAACAGAACCCGATGCAGATTATGCGGCAGAAGTTGTAGACGGACGAGTAGATACATGGGGAAATGAACACGCCAGTTTAGGTGCAAATATACAAGATGGTCAACTAAGAATATCTAACGGTCTTCAGCAAGTCCAGGCAAGTCATCAAGAGCAGATAGACCAA
The DNA here is from genome assembly GCA_937899395.1 of uncultured Fretibacterium sp. Classification (GTDB taxonomy): domain Bacteria; phylum Synergistota; class Synergistia; order Synergistales; family Aminobacteriaceae; genus JAFUXM01. Next base: position 7,175 of record CALBPU010000085.1, on the reverse strand, counting down.
CTGGCCGATCTGCGGCTGGAAGATATTGCGGGTATTGCTGAAACTCTCGAAGCTCGCCGTTGCGACAACTTAAAAGAAGAAGAATCCCGCATTAAAAGCGATGATGTTTTACAACGTCAAATAAACACGCTTTCTAATGCGATTCTTAATATAGTTTTAACAATCTCGGAATTCCGAGAAAAATCTAGAAATCAGGAGGAATAAAAAATGGCAGAAACAGCACATACTTCATGGTATCGTCAGGGAGTTGTAGCGGTAACCAGCGGAAGTACAAAAGTAACAGGTTCAAACACAAAATGGCTTACAGCCGGAATTAATCCCGGTGCAACGTTCAGAATTGACGGTCTGCCTTATGCGTACGAAGTTGCAGAAGTAGTGAGCGACACTGAAATTCAGCTTGCCAGAGCCTACTACGGTAGCAATTTAAGCAGCCAGTCATATTCAATCGACCGTAATTTTCAATCAACACTTCCTGCAGACCTTGCGGCACGTAATGCAGTGGTGATGGGGAAATACGAGAATTACATTGATACGGACATGGCTACAGTTACGGGCGAGAGCGCGTATCAGGCAGCTGTGAGATTAGGGAAGACAACTGCGGCGACTGAATCGGCTTGGATTGATGAACTCAAAGCCGGGACGGAATACACGGCGTTAAAGAATAACGTCGCGGCTCTCCTCGCGGATGGAGCAGGCAGCCATAATGCCATGTTTTTTGATAAGAATTTAGGCGCGTTCACCGACACGATTTCAGGGAACATTCGCAGCGGCGCATTCACCGATATTTTCCCTGGATGTTACTTTGATTTTAGTAACGTTGCGTACTCATATCTCGACAAAAACAACGAAACACAGCAGAGTACCTACAGCGGCAGAATGAGAGTTATGGACTTGGATTACTTCCTGCGCTGTGGAGATACAGATTTGACAACACACCACATTGTAGTCGTCCCGGATGCGTCGATGTACAATGCGCAAATGCACAACACCGAAAGCGGCGCGTATGAAGCAGGCGCTGCGAACACAACAGAAGGCGGCTATGTTGGCAGTGACATGCGTACAGTAAATCTGCGCAGAGCTGAGGCAATTTTCAAAGCATGTTTTGGCGCGGATCATATTCTTTCGCACCGTGAATATCTTGTGAACGCGGTATCGGACGGCAGACCTTCGGGCGGAGCATGGTGTGACAGCCTTGTTGAACTTATGGACGAGAGAATGGTTTACGGTTCGTGCATTTTTGACAGCGGCAATCCTGACGGTACGAATGTGCCGAATAGATACAGCACAGGCAATTCGCAGTTAAATGCATTCCGCCACACGAAATACTTAATTTCAAATAGGCAATATTACTGGTTAAGGAATGTCGTTTCGGCGGCGTGTTTCGCCTATGTCTACAATCTCGGTATTTGCACCTACGATAACGCGTCCAATGCCTATGGCGTTCGCCCGGCTGCCCTTATCTACTAATCAGTAATCTGGCGGACTTTATGTCCGGCAGATTTACGGTTGACAGTGATAGAGCTTTTTAGTATTTTTTTTAGGAGGTTAAATTTTGTCAAAGAAGAATGAAAGTTTTGAGGCATTAGGGGGCGCACTTATCGTACGGAAAAAAGTTACAGAAGTGCTTAAAGTGTTAGCTTTACAGTCTCAGAAACGTCTCGAAAATCTTGAAGAAAATTTGGCAAAAGCTATGACCGATGAAGAAATTCTGGAAGCGAAAGAAAGCATGCGCGAGGAACGTTTTAAATCTTGGCTCATAAAGGAAGAATGCCGAACCGTAGCCGTTAAAGGTGCAGAACTGACGGGAAGTTTACGGACTGCAAACACGATTTGGCCGACTTACATGAGTGAGTACACAGAGCGGAGAGTTTATATGGACAGAGCTATGGCGGCTTGCAATGTTTTGCAGGACGAATTGCAGTATATCGCAGAAGCCATTTATGCTGATAAAAATAAATTTACAGCTCTCGTGTTGGAAATTGAAACGTTATTCAAGAAAATTAAAAGCGTAAGACAAGCAGATAACCGCTTTTTGAAGGAACTGAAAGATAATCCGCAAAAAGCGTGAATCTAAAAATTTAGGGTGTCTCTTGCAGTCGTTTCGGCGGCGTATTTCGCCAATGTCAACAATAACGGTAATTGCAACTACAATAACGCGTCCAATGCCAATGGCGTTCGCCCGGATTCACTTCCTGCACAACTTTGAGTGGAAATCTCACGTGCAGGTTAAGGGAAGGAAGGGACATCCTTTCAGGTTAATCGCCTGATAAATGCCAATCATCTAAGTACAGTTACGACTGGGACTTTAGCGTCCGGCCTCTTGGTTGTACGGCGCAGGTGGTTTAGACTTTCCTTTTAGAGGCGAAGGAGGTCTTTTTTTACGTGATTTTTTATGACGCTAATGTAATTTACGAGGCTATGCGGCTTGCCATAAAAAGCGGTGATCGAAACAGATATGTAACGCAGCTATATCAGGTTAATCACTTGTTATACACGGCGATGTTGCAAGAGTCTTTGCTCAATGGAACTTATAAACCCGCACCTGGAAATAAATTTGTTTTGAGCGAGCGTGGCAAAACACGCTTCGTTACGAATAATGCAATGGTTGACAAAGTAGTCAATCACATGGTTTGTGATGAAATTTTAACGCCGGCTTTGCAGAGATTTTTGATTCACGATAACGGCGCATCGCAAAAGGGCAAGGGCGTAAGTTTTCACCGCAAACGTTTTGAAAAGCACCTGCGAGATTATTTCAAACAGCACAGGACGAATGACGGATACATTCTGCTTGGAGATTTTTCGGGATATTACGCTAATATTCGCCATGATATTTGCTCGAAAATTTTGGCGCATTTCTTGCGGCGTTCAAATTTTGATTCTGAAGAGTTACGAATGGCGTGGAAAATTTTAACGGGAATTTTTGAGACGTTTCGGGTTGATGTCAGTCGGTTTTCTGACGCAGAAATTAGAGCAATGTACACAACGAAAGTTGACGCAATGCTCAATTTTGGCGTTGATGAAAAACTTTTAACAGGGCAAAAATTTCTGAATAAAGGTGTTGACATCGGCAATCAAACTTCACAAAACATCGGAATTATTTTCCCGTTCCGGCTGGATAATTTTGCAAAAATTGTTTCAGGGATTCACGGCTACGGGAGATACACTGACGATTTTTATGCGATCGCACCAGACCGCGAGACGCTGAAAAATCTTCTTGACGGTTTCAGAGCCATTGCAAAAAATTTCGGGATCATAATCAATGAGCGTAAAAGCAGAATTGTAAAATTATCGGGCTTTTATCGACACTTACAGAACGGATACAGTCTCACGGAAACAGGCAGAGTAATCCGCAAAATAAATCCGAAATCGATTACCCGTGAACGACGCAAGCTCAAGGCATACAAAAGACTTTTAGATGCCGGACGAATTACATATGACGAAGTAGAAAATATTTTCAAGGGCTGGATTTGCGGCAACTATAAAAGGATGTCGCATCGGCAAATTTTCAATATGTCAGAACTTTATATTTCATTATTTGGGAGGAAACCAAAATGGCAAAAGAAGAAAAGAAAAACACATTCGAGATTACGCTGGCTGATGGAACACAGCTCGCCGGACTGGAACTCAACGGAAACAACTTCGTGAGTCAGAACGAAATTTCAGCGGAAACTTTCAAGGGCAAACTTGCCCACGTTGTTATCAGCGGAGACAAAGACGCAGACGAGGCCGGACTTATCGGCGAACACGGTCAGATGGAGCTTGTACAGCTCGCCCATTACACGCAGGAAACGCACGGAATGCCCGAAGGCTATTATTTCGTGCTTAGGGATATTCCTGCGGCTGAACTCGAAATGGCACAGTTAAAAGGCACTGTAGCTTATGTTTCGATGATGACCGGCTATGAGTTATAAGGAAGGAGGAAAAATCATGAGTAAACATTTCGCAGAAGTCAAAGAGTTTTTCGACAAAGGCATTTGGAGCGAAGACAAAGTCCGTGAGGCTGTAGCCAAGAACTGGATCACAGCAAACGAGTTTCAGACCATCACAGGTCATGGAATTTTAGGCGAATAGAACGTTTCAATTAACTTTTTCAGGGAGCTTTTCATATTTTGGAAGGCTCCCTGTTTTTTTGTATGGAGGCACGAAAATGTTTGAAGAAGTCAAAAAATTTGCCATTGAGCAAGTTCTTTGGGCTGAAAAAAATTTACACGGCAAAAGCGGAGCAGAGAAAAAAGAGGCGGTTGTCAAAAAATTAGACGACATGATAACGCTCCCGTCTTATCTCGAATGGGCTGACGATATTGTTATAGGGCTGATTGTCGATAAAGCGTGCGAAAAATTAAATGAATTTGCAAGACATAATTTCGGAGAGCTGAAAGAACTCACGGAGCAACAGGCGCAGGAATTAGCCGCTGAAATCGAAGACCCGAAGGAGAAAAAATCATGAACGCACAAGAAAAATTTGACCGCGCAATAGCCTTTTCTCTGAAATGGGAGGGTGGCAGAAATTTCACAATCGTCAACGGACGGCCTGTAATAAAAGGAGCAGCAAAAGCCGATTTAGGCGGTGCGACTGCTTACGGTGTAACTTGGGCTACTCTTAAAACTGCACACAAAGGCGGTATTGTTGCTCATGACGATATTTGTAAGTTGACGGTTGACGAAGCAAAATTGATTTACAAGAAGAATTTTTGGGACAGATACAAATGGGAAGAGCTTGAATTTCCTGTTGCGCTTTGTTGTTTGGACTGTTGCATAAATCACGGCGGTTTTGCTTCAATTTTACAGCGAGCTGTAATCGATTGCCGTCAGTCGGTTGTCGTTGACGGAAAATTCGGCCCTAAAACTTTTTCGGCTCTTAAAGCATGTGAACCTCAAAAACTTGCGAAAGCCATTTATAACCAGCGGCAAAAATATTACGAGAAAATTGTTGCCCGTAATCCGGCTCAAAAAGTTTTTCTCAAAGGCTGGATGAGGCGAGCTGACGAAATGGCACGGGAAGCAGGTGTAACTTAATGAATGACGAAATTTCTGAATTTTTAATAGCGAGCATGGTAGGACTTGCCGGATGGCTTTTCGGCGGACTGGACGGTTTCGTCAAAGTTCTTATAGCCTGCACAGTCATTGACTACATAACTGGCATCATTAGGGCAGGAGTTGAACGTAAACTTTCAAGTTCAATCGGGTTCAGGGGAATAGCCCGCAAGGTTGTTATGTTTTTTCTCGTTGCAGTAGCTCATTTAATCGACCAGCTGACAGGAAACTCCGAAGCATTCAAAGCCGCTGTATGTTTATTTTATATCGGCAATGAGGGGATCAGCATAATCAGTAACGCTGACAAATTAGGGGTTAAAATTCCGAAATTTCTTCACGGTAAATTTTTAGCTTTTACCGAAGATAATATGAGTAAGAATGAAAATGAAAAAAAACTAACAAACAACCTCAAAAATAACTAATTTCAAAACTCCCGTGCTTGTTTGGAAAATCTCAAAGCAGGATGAAAAAAATCTTGACCGCTACGAAGGCTTCCCGAAGTTCTACGTCAAAAAAAATCTGAAAGTCGCGGTTACATCGCTTGACGGTGAAGACTTAGGCGAAATAACCGCTATGGTTTACATTATGACACCTGAAGCAGTTGAAGCGCGTAGGGCGCGTCCGTTGCCGAGTGATTACTATTTTTCAATCATTTCGGACGGCTATGAAAAATTCGGCTTTGACAAAAAAATTCTTAAAAAGTCATTTGAGGAATCTTTCAGGCTTGTTTTTAAGCCAGAGAGTCAGTTAATCCGTCAAGCCAGTCAGCCCACCACTGCACGATTTTCATTCGTTCGGGCATGTACTCGGCGTGATTATATGCCCCTCTAACTGTATTTTCTTCGACATGTGCAAGCTGTCTTTCAATCACGTCTCTATTCCAGCCGTGTTCATTCGCAATCGTTGAAAACATCGCTCGGAAGCCATGAGGAGTGATTTGCTCCTTTGCAAAACCGATTGTCCTTAAAGCAACGCGAACTCCATTTTCAGACATGCATTTTCCGTTATCTCGCGGAGTCGGGAACAACCAACGTCCTTTCCCTGTCAACGGTCTCAATTCTTCAATAATTTCTTTTACCTGTCTCGACAACGGAACTATGTGTCGGCGTTTCATTTTCATTTTTCCGGCTGGAATATCCCACGTATCACCTTTAATTTCAGACCATTCAGCCGCACGAACCTCGCCCAGACGAGCGGCAGTGTAAATCGAAAATAACATAGCACAACGAATTAAAGTGTACGGATATGCTTTCATGGCTCTCATTAAAATTGAAATTTCTGACGGGTCGGTCAGTGTCGCATAATGTTTATTTCGTCTCGGACTTAAAGCACCGAGCAGCGCAGATGTCGGATCATATTTTGTCCAGCCTGAAGCAATGGCAAATCTGAAAATCTGCCCTACAACGGTTTTAACTCTGCGAGCCGTTTCTTCATGCCCTGTATCTTCAATTTTTCGACATAAACGAAGTACATCAGGAGCTTCAATTTCTTTCAATGACATTGCGCCAAGTTCGGGTAAAATATACTTGTTTAATCTGAAGTGAATTGTGCGAAGGTAATTTTCAGCTCTGCCCTTCATGCGAGTTTTTAGCCACTCACTTGCTACTTCCGAAAAAATTTGCGGAACTTTTTCGGATTGTGTTGAAATACTTTCGCCTTTCGCCCTTTGCGTTTGAATTTCATCACGTTTTAGTCGCGCATCTTTGAGAGATAATTCAGGATAAGGACCAAGCGACATTTTATGTTCCTTTTTATTTCCCCAGTATCTGAAAATAAAATATTTACACCCTGACGGGTCAATTCTCAAATACAATCCATGCTCGTCTCGAATCATATAACTTACGTTGCGAGGCTTTGCGTTTTTAACTTCAAGCTCTGTAAGCATGTTAGCTACTCCTTTCGTTCTTGACCGTACAAAAATTTTCAAAAAATCTTCCTTGTACGGTTCTTTGTACGGTTAATTATATAGCTATGGACGTTTTTCTATGTTATGTTATGTAGTCCAAAATGCACGAAAACCGCCTCACGGGCGGTTTTTTATATTCAAACGGTTTATACCGTATTATCGTCTGGTGGAGGCGGGGGAATTTGAATAACATTTGTAAAATACTGTTTCATCAAATCTTATGTGTTTTATTAAA
>CALBPU010000084.1 GCA_937899395.1 uncultured Fretibacterium sp. | reverse complement strand
TGGGCCTGCCGATGTTCATCGAAGTGCTGGAGGGCGACGGGCTCAAGGCTTTCCTGAAGGAGCACGCGAGGTATATCTTGAATGACATGGGGCTATGAATGGGGAAGGTCCTTTGATGCTCCTTTGATCTTCCTTTGATGTTAGGCGGGAAATTTTTTGTAAACGCCCGCGATTAGACCTCAAGAGAATTGATTTCCGTCAGGATTGCCATCAAATCTTCTTTGCCTTTAATCTTTTTCATTTCGCCATTGACTTCGATATAACCATTAACTTCTATCTCAACGGATTCAGGTGTGCTGACTAATAGTTCAAGAGGCATATCAAGAACTTCAGCAGCCTTTTTAAGGGTTATTATATTCTTCGTCTGAAAGAGCGAATTAACGTTTTGTTTTTTTACGCCCATTCGCTCAGCGAATTCAGTCTTTGACATACTCTTCATTCGGAGCATTTCCTCTCCATGAAGCTCAAAATATAGACGGGAATCCATATTATCCTATTTTTAGTGGTATTTAATGCAAAAATATTACATAAAACACAGAAAATCAAGAATGTGAATAAAATAATATTATTTGTAATTCATAAACATTACAAAATACTTGTATTTGTCATAAGAAATAAGTACCTTGCGGAAGATTATGAAATATATTATGAAATATGGAGAACGTTGCAGAAACAATTGATGTTGCCCGTCAAGTAATGCTAATATTAGGGGCAGAACCTATGACGGTAAAATCCTGGGGCTTTAATACTCCAAAGGATATTCCTGACGGAATCGAGTTTGGCGTTAAAGGATTGAAGTTTCGTGGTAAAGTCAGGGTGTTGTATGACTACACTAATGATTCGTTTAATGTATCCCTTATCTCTAAAAATGAGGTTGTGAAAACCATTCAAAATGTGCTTTTTGATAATGTTTCAAAAAAGAACGGAATAAGATTTAGTCGCGAAAACATTTCTTCTCTGAGTATAAAAGAGCTTGAAGCCCTTATCACGCCGGAAACAAAGGCAATCTATATTGAAACGCCGACAAACCCGATGATGAATATCACAAATATTGAGCAGACTGCAAAAATCGCACACGCTCACAATGCCCTTATGATTGTAGACAATACCTTTATGTCGCCATATTTCCAGAATCCGCTTTCTCTCGGAGCAGACATTGTGCTTCACAGCGGAACAAAATATTTAAGCGGACACAACGACACACTTTCCGGCTTTATCGTAACAAACCGCTCTGATATTGTAGAAAAGCTCCGCTTCCTCATAAAAACCACAGGAGCAGGACTTTCTCCTTTTGACTCATGGCTTACGCTCCGCGGAATAAAAACGCTTTCTGTCCGCATGGAAAAGGCTCAGGAAAACGCATTAAAAATTGCCCGTTGGCTTAAAAATCAGAAGGAAGTAACAAAGGTTCTGTATCCCGGCTTTGAAAATCACCCGGGTTACGAAATTCAAAAAAAACAGGCTCGTGGCTTTGGAGCAATGCTTACGTTTAATGTTATAAGCGAAGAAAAGGCAAAGTCAATTTTGAATAAGGTTCGTCTTATCCAGTTTGCAGAAAGCCTTGGAGGAGTTGAAACTCTTATCACCTATCCTGTAACGCAAACTCATGCTGACGTGCCTGAAGAAATCCGGCTTAAAAACGGAATTACTCCCAGCACGCTCAGGCTTTCTGTGGGTATTGAAAATGTTGATGATCTGATAGAAGATTTGAGTCAGGCATTCTGAAAAAAAAGATTGAAAAAAAATATAAATTACCTATTGACATAGTAGGTAATAAATGTATATAGTAAACCTATCATTAAAGTAGGTATTAGGAGGAAATACTATGGCAGACATTAAACAAAGTTCATTAGAATTGGTTGGAAAAACACCACTTTTACAGTTGAATCGCTATTCAGAAAAAAGCGGAATTAAAAACGCTACAATTCTTGCAAAGCTTGAATATTTGAATCCAGCTGGAAGTGTAAAAGATAGAATTGCCCTTGCAATGATTGAAGATGCTGAGTCAAAAGGTAT
>CALBPU010000083.1 GCA_937899395.1 uncultured Fretibacterium sp. | reverse complement strand
CGGGGCGTTTCATCTCACTACTGAAGTCGCGTGTGTTCACGCCGGATTTAATAAATTATTTTTTAGGTCGTGTTATTATAGACTGCAAAATTTTTTGAAAGGAGAAAATTTCTCATGGCTTATTTTTATAGCGAACCTTCTCACACGTTCTCCGAGTACTTGCTAATCCCAACGTACTCTTCAGAAAATTGCGTGCCTTCAAACGTATCTTTGAAAACGCCTTTATGCAAATTCAAAAGAGGTGAACAGGCTCCGCTTTCGATTAATATTCCTTTAGTCAGTGCATGTATGCAGTCAGTTTCAGATGATAATATGGCGATTGCTCTTGCACGTGAGGGCGGAATGTCTTTTATATTTTGTTCACAGCCTGTTGAAGAGCAGGCCGAAATGGTTAAGCGTGTTAAAAGATATAAGGCAGGATTTGTCGCTAACGATTCTGCGATAGGTCCGGAGCAAACATTGAAAGATATTTTAGCGTTAAAAGAACAAACAGGACACACAACGGTAGCGGTTACTCATGACGGAAGCCTCAACGGAAAATTATTAGGAATAGTTACAAGTCGAGATTACAGAGTTACAAGGACAAATCCCGATGAAAAAGTTAAAGATTTCATGACACCGATTGACAAAGTTATTGCAGCTCATGACGGATTAAGTTTAAGCGAGGCAAATGATCTTTTATGGGAACATAAATTAAATGCTTTACCTGTTATTGATAACGAAGGAAATATGGTTGCGTTTGTGTTCCGAAAAGATTACGACATGCACAAGGAAAATCCTCTTGAACTTCTCGACGCTCAAAAACGTTACATGACAGGAGCGGGAATTAATACTCGTGATTATGAAAAAAGAGTTCCTGCACTTGTTGAAGCTGGGGCAGATGTATTATGTATAGATTCGTCAGAGGGTTTTACGGAATGGCAGAGACGAACTCTTTCATGGATACGAAAAAATTACGGTGATGAAGTTAAAGTCGGCGGCGGAAATGTTGTTGATGCTGACGGATTTAGATTTTTAGCAGAGGCAGGAGCAGATTTCATTAAAATCGGAATAGGAGGCGGCTCAATCTGTATTACACGTGAAGCCAAAGGTATCGGAAGAGGACAGGCAACATCAGTTATTGAAGTAGCGAAAGCCCGTGATGAATATTTCAAAGAGACAGGAATTTATATTCCGATATGTTCAGACGGTGGAATAGTTATGGATTATCACGTTACATTGGCTCTTGCAATGGGAGCGGATTTTTGCATGTTGGGAAGATATTTTGCGCGATTTGACGAAAGCCCTACTAATCGTGTTATGGTGAACGGAAATTATGTAAAAGAATATTGGGGTGAAGGATCATCGAGAGCGCGAAATTGGCAGAGATATGATTCAGGCGACTCATCACAAGCAAAACTTTCATTTGAAGAAGGTGTTGACAGTTACGTGCCTTATGCGGGAAGTTTAAGGGACAATGTAACGGAAACTTTGAGCAAAATTAAATCAACGTTTTGTAACTGCGGAGCATTAACTATCAGCGAGATGAAAGAGAAAGCAAAATTAACTCTCGTATCACCTGTAACACTCATTGAAGGAGGAGCGCATGACGTCATGATGAAGGAAGCAGTAAGACGAAATAAATAGAGACTTAATTTCCCCCTTGTGACGAAATATAAAGCAAGGGGGCTAAATTTTTACTTTAAAGCTATTGCTTCAATTTCACAAAGTACATTTTTCGGCAAAGATTTCACAGCGACGCACGAACGAGCAGGTTTTGACGTGAAGAATTTTGCGTAAACTTCATTGAAGGCTGCGAAGTCGTTCATATCTGCGAGAAAACATGTAGTCTTCAATACCTTCGAGAAATTTGTACCGGCTGCTTCAAGGATTGCCCCGACATTTTTGCAGCTTTGTTCAGCTTGGGCGGCAATACCTTCAGGAATTTCACCTGATTCGGGATTAATCGGAATCTGTCCTGACGTAAAAACAAAACCGTTTACTTCATACCCTTGTGAATAGGGGCCTATAGCTCCCGGAGCTTTTGGTGTTGCGATAACATTCATGAAAATTTCCCTCCTGATTAATGAAAATAATTTTATGATAATTTTACCAATTACGAGATATAATTTGCAAAAAATTTTAAGGAGGGCGTATTGATGAATATTTTTGAGAGAATGTTAAACACGCAGGCGTTAATGTTTGTGTATGTTGTAACAGGGATAATAATGGCAAAAACGAAAATCTTAAAGCATGAAGGACGTTCAAGTTTCATAAATCTTCTGCTCGATATAACGCTTCCGTGTATGGTTCTAAATTCCTTTAATGTCGACACTGATATTAATCAGTTAATAGCAGCAGGAGAAATTATCATAATATCTTCAGCGGGCTTTTTCATTGCGTGGGTAATGGGAAAAATTTATTGGCGAAAATCCAGTCCGAATCGTAAAGCTGTTCTGGAATTTTCAACGATGTTTTCAAACGCTGGTAACGCAGGCTTGCCTATTGTAGCGTCTGTGTTTGGTACTGAAGGAGTATTTTTTGCTTCATTTTATTTGCTTCCTGCAAGAATTTTAATTTGGACAGTAGGTTTATCGCTTTTTGTTGACGAAGGAAATTTTAAGGAAAAATTGAAACTCCTCCTCAAAACTCCGAGCCTTGATGTAGTTTTCATTGGTTTAATTTTAATGTTCTCTCCGGTGAAACTTCCCTCCATACTTTCAACAGCAATAAAAAATATCGGAAATATGACAGGGCCTTTATCAATGATGATAATAGGAGCTGCGTTAGGTGAATCGAATTTGAGAGAGGCATTTGACATTGACGCTTTCAAATTAACAGTGGTGAGACTTGTAATACAGCCGGTAATATTTTTGTTTTTGCTTAAAGCTATAGGAGTTAAAGATATTTTGTGGCAGGTAACAGTAACTTTAACGGCCATGCCCGCAGCAGCTAACACTGAAATTATGGCTGAAATGTACGGAAAAGATTATACGTTCGCTGCAAAGTGTGTTGTAGTTTCGACAATAATTTCTCTTGTTAGTGTTCCGATTTTAACGTTGTTGTTTTAAGAGGCAAAAAATTTACCCCTCCCTTAACATTTCAGAGAGGGAAAAAAATTTTTACGCTGTCCTCTGTGAAATACCTTTCATTCCGCAAATTGCCCAATCTGAATTAACGTTCGTTATGACGCTTCCGCAATATTCGCATTTTGCAGAGGCGTTTAATTTTAACGGTGCTCCGCAATGAGGACATGTTGCAGTTTGAACGCCTTCATTTTCAGGTTGTGTAATTACTCCTGATTTACGTGTTAATTCGAGTTCATATTCCATGAATTTTTCCCGATTCATATCGCCCGATAATAATTTCCCCGTCCTGTCATCAAGAACATACGAAACGATTCTCGAAGTCAATCCGACTGTAATATAATCACGCCCCGCTGATTGTCTCCAACCTTTTAAGCTCACATCAAGGACAGCAATTCTTTCGGTGTAATCAGTTCGATTTGTTTTTCGGAATTGATCAAGTTGCCTGTCCATTTGATTATAAAATGCGTCAGTCATGTAAGGTCTTAGGCTGCTGATGTCTTTAGCGTGCCAAGTGTCCTGCATCTGAACATATAAATTCGACATTAAAGTTTTAATTCTTTCCTCGTCAAATTCAGGGTCTAATTCGAGATATTCTTCCATTGGTTTCAAAACTCTTACAGGTTCATTTTTGTTTATCATAACAGGTTCAAGAGTTCGTTTTTTCTTGTACTGACTTCTTGAGATTAGCCAGAAAATCAAGAACACGAATAAAACAAAAGCAACTCCCATACATTCATCAAATTCATCGTCCTCAGGTACAAGCAACCCGTTATCTTCTCCGGCACCGCCGCCAATACCGCCTACTAAAGGCACAACGTTAATATTTGAACTGCTGCTTCGATGTGAACTTGAAGATGAAGGTATGCTGTAACTTCGTGATGAGGAACTGCTGCTCCGAGATGAAGAAGATGACGATGAAGACGATGAAGACGATGAAGAATGGGAGCTGCTTCCGTAATCCGAATTGCCTGAAAAACTTCCGAAATCAGAATAAGCGCTGCCAACAAAAATTATTAACATGAAAAATATTAAGCATGTGAAAATTTTTCGCTTCATAAAATTAAAATTCTCCTTCAAAAAATTTTTTTAAGCTAATTATAAGGCAAGAAAAAATGAGGAGCCTATAACCGTTACTTCAGCTGCCTCTAAAAAGTTTTTTACCATAAAATAAAATAAAATAAAATAAAATAAAAATAAAAGGAGATGTCAAAATTATGAGGCTGGATAAATTTTTGAAGCTCGCAAGATTAGTTAAGCGTCGTACAGTTGCTCAAGAAATGATTGAACTCGGAGCAGTTCGTCTTGACGGTCGAGTGTGTAAACCTTCCGCTGAAGTTCGTGAAGGAAATATTATTGAAGTCGCTTATGTGAACCGTGTGTTAAAA
>CALBPU010000082.1 GCA_937899395.1 uncultured Fretibacterium sp. | reverse complement strand
CCAGGAAATCCCGTTAATAATATTGCTACTGAACCCGTTGCTCCTGTTGCGCCTGTTACGCCTGAAGCCGTTAATAATATTCAAACAGCTCCAGGAAATCCCGTTAATAATATTGCTACTGAACCCGTTGCTCCTGTTGCGCCTGAAAACGTGTCTGAGAAGATAACCGAGAACGACAACTTTAACACGGCGCATAGGGGAGGCAGGAGCGAGAACGAAATCGCGCTTGATATTGCCGAAAAAATCAGGACTGGGACAAAACGTTCAAAATCAGAATCTGAAATATTAGGCAAAATCTACGTGACCATGAACAAATATTTCTCGCAGTACACGGGAATGAGCCTTGAAGATACGATAGACGCCGATAATCTGAGTTTTGGGTACGAAAAAAATTTATTCGTAAGGGATAAAAACGGGAATATTGTTTACGATGAAGCCAATAATCCTGAAATGGCACGCGGTCAGACCGAATTTGACGGCGTAAACACAATAATCAGAGCTTCGAGCAGGGCAAACGCTTCAACGGTTCTGCATGAGTTCGGGCATTTATTCGAACGGAAATTTGATACACTCGGCAAAGCAGAAAAATTGACGGGGCAGGCTAAACAGGATTATCAGACGCTTGTCGAACGCTACGGCGAAAAACTGAACAGTGTGGACGCTCAGGAGAAATTCGCAACGGATCTGGAGCGTTATTTCAGGACTGGTGAAGCTCCCAACTCGAAGCTCAAACACGTTTTTGAAACGTTCAAGAAATGGCTTACGAAAGTGTATGCGAGCCTTTCGGATATTAAATACATCGGTTCGGACGGGCAGGAACATTCATTTGAGTTAAGTCCCGAGATGAAACAGGTTTTTGACAATATGCTCAACGGTGGTGAGCTGAACAGTGAGGAGTTAGGGGTTAGGAATGAGGAATTAGGAGGCGTTAATTCAGAAAATTCCCGGAATAATGCGAGAAATGATAAAAATTTAACGTTCGGAGACGTTGAAGAATTTAACCCGAAAGAAACGAACGCCGAAAACGCCAGAAAAGCTGAAGAAGAGTTCCATAAAGAGCCTGAAAAACTGGAAATTAAGGACGCGCCGGAAATTGCAAGAGATACAGATACGGTGGATAACAGGACAGTTTCTGAAAGAAACAGGGCAAGGGTTATCACTTCGAGGGGGACTAAACTCGATGTTAGATACAGGGTCGCAGAGGCTGGAGATTTAGTTACTTCCAATAATGACGATTTCAGCGTTAATGAAAGCTATCCGCAAGAACTTCAGAACAGGAACAGGGAAAATTATGCTAATCAAGAACAAGTTGAAGACATAGCAAGAAAGCTTACGCCTGAGTTAGTAGCTGACAGTCATTTAGCTTCAAACGGTGCGCCGATAGTTGACTCGAATTTCGTAGTCGAAGCAGGAAACGGACGCACCATGGGGATCAGGAGAGCATATAACCTTAATAATAACCGCGCAAAAGAATACAAAAGCTGGTTGATTGAGAACGCTGAAAAATTCGGCTTAAATCCTGATTATGTCGCGAAAATGGAACGTCCCGTGCTTGTGCGTGAAAGAATTTCTGAAATAGACAAAGGGCAGTTCATCAGTGAGGCGAATGAAAGCAGCGTTGCTTCAATGTCGGCAACGGAACAGGGCATAGAAGACGCTAAGAAACTTGATAATAAAACGCTTGACGGCTACGACATAACGAAAGATTTTAAGGATAACAGGAGATTTATCTTTAACGTTATTCATAAAATCGGCGGGAATGATTTAGGCAAATTGATACGCAAAGACGGTACATTATCAACTGACGGAATGGAACGTGTGCAAAATGCGCTGGCAGCTAAAGCTTATAAAGATTCAGGCGTACTTGCAAGAATGAGCGAAAATCCCGATGATGAAATCCGAACGATAACTCAGGGTTTGAAAAATGCCGCACCGGAAATGGCAATACTGCAGAATAAAATTGATAACGGCAAAATTGATGAAAAATATTCGGCGGCTGATGACATTATGAAAGCCGTAAACAGATATGCCGGGTTCAAGAAAAGCGGAATGACCGCCGGGGACATAAGGGCGCATTTATTGACGCTGGATATGTTCAATGAAGATAAAATAAGTGATACCGAAAAACGGGTTTTATTATTTTTCGCCGATAAAAATAATGCCTCAAAACAAATAGCTAAAGGTCTTTCAAATTATGCCCTTGAAGCCATGAACGCTGGGAGTGAAATCACTTTTGACGGCGAAACGCAGTCTAAATTAGGCATTATGGGGCGTGCTTTCAACGCTGAACAGGACGAGGACGCGAATATCCTTTATGAGAGAGTGCGCGGAGAAGATGACGCGGAAATTAACGCCAAAGAACAGTTAGACGCAGTACGCAATCAATATCAGGGCACGGACAAGTGGCTGAAAGCACCGAACGGCAAAAAATCTAATTTAAGCGAAAAACAGTGGCTTCAAGTCAGGACGCCGAATTTCAAGCGTTGGTTCGGGAACTGGAATTATGACGGCAATGAGCAAGTAAAAATCAACGATATAACAGGGTTAAATCTGGAAATAGACTTTAAGGACACAAAAGCCTTAAAAAAGTGGCTTGTAAGTAATTACGCAGGGCAAACAGTACAAATTGAAAGCGATGGGAGCATTGTTGGCTTCAGCTCAAAAAAATTAAACGACTCCTTAAAAAGGCGCGGTGAAGCTCAAAGATCAACATATTCAGCATTGGAAGACTTAATCAAAAATGCTGTATAC
>CALBPU010000081.1 GCA_937899395.1 uncultured Fretibacterium sp. | reverse complement strand
CTCAACCGACAACATTCCTCTTCTCCGCAGGCTCATCAACATTCCTACGGGCGGAGAAAGTGCCTTCAAGGCTGCAGTATGGTTCATCAACAAGGTAAACCTTCTCGACATCAAGTGGGGGACTCAGAATCCCATTATGCTCCGAGATCCGGAGTTCCAGATTCCCATTTACGTCCGGGCTTACGGGCAGTTCGGACTCCGAGTCAGCGAGAGCAGGCAGTTCGTCCTCAAGCTCGCCGGCAACAAATCATCCCTCACTCGCTCAGACGTTGAGACCTACTTCAAGGGCTTGATACTCGCAAAAATGGGCGACATGATCTCTACCTACATTGCCCAGAAGAAAGTCAGCATCTTCGAGATAAATTCCTACCTTGAGGACATGTCTAACGAGGCCGTAGAGAAGATTCGCGCAGAGTTCGGAGCATTCGGTATAGAGCCTCTGAACTTCTACTTTGGGTCAGTGAACGTAGTTGACGACGACGAGGGCATCAAGAAGCTCAAGACCGCAATGGCTGAACGCGCAACAATGAACGTCATGGGCTACAGCTACCAGCAGAAACGCAGCTTCGACGTTATGGAGTCTGCGGCCAAGAACGAAGGCGGAAGCTCATTACTCGGCGCAGGAGTCGGACTCGGTGCAGGTATGGGCATGGGAGGAACTTTTGGGCAGATGGCCTCACAGATGGGACAGTACATTAACCCTCAGGCACAGGCTCAGCCTCAGCCTCAGCCTCAAGCGTCAGGAGCAGTGTGCCCGACGTGTGGGCAGCCGGTAATAGCAGGAGCTAAGTTCTGCATGAATTGCGGCGCAAAATTAGTGTGCCCTAAGTGCGGACAGGCATTAGTTCCCGGAGCAAAGTTCTGCATGAATTGCGGGCAGCAGCTCTAATTCTCGTGAAAGGTGTGATATTACTATGGGTAAATTCTTCAACAAGTTACGTCAAGTCTTCAACATTTTTCTGCTATCTGCATTAATTGCTGCAGCAACGGCAGTGTTTGTGTATTTCCTGACAACTCCTGAACAGCGCGGAACGACATTTTGGATTTCGGTAGGATTTTTGGTTTTTGCGTTAATTTTTGAGACTTTAATGTTCGCAGGAATAGCCATGCGTTCAAACAAAGGTAAAGAAATTCCGATTAGTTTTACAAAGGTTATATTAGGCGGAATATATTTTCTTTTTGTCATAGGTGTTTCAATTTGGAATGCCAGAGCGGGATTTTCAGTTGTTAAATATTCGTTAATTCATATCGGAGGTTTTGTAGTATTTTTTGTGCCGATGATATTAATCAACATGGCGACATTAAAGCTCAGCGGAGCAGACAGGAAGCAACAGGAAGAAGGGCGATTAAATCTCACAGCTATGGCAAACAACATTGAATTTTTAGCCGAAGATTTAAGAGAAGAGGGATTATTTTCAAACGATGAAATAGCACAGATTAAAAATTTATCGGAAGCAGTGAGATATTCAGACCCTACACCGGCATCGAGAAAAATTGAACGTGAACTTGAAGATTCTGTTGCTGAACTCAAAAGAATTGTTGTTGATGTTATACATAACAGCAAAGAGGATTTCACTGAAATTTCGAGAGCATGTAAAGAAGCTCAAAGGGCATTAAAGGTTCGTAACGAAGCAGTAATAAATTCAAAGTAACGAAAATTTGAGGGCTGATGAAAAAATAACAATTTCAAATCGGCTCTTTAATTTTTTATTCATCGAGCTGAAGTTTGAAAGATTGTTCGATAATTTCCATATAATCAATACAAACATAACGTTTTTTATGCGGTTGCGGAATATCTTCCTGACGAATTTATTATAAGCCCTTTAACTTCAAGCTCCATTAAAGCCTCCTGAACAATCATAAAATCAAGTCCGCTTTCAATTATAATTTCGTCCTGAGTTCTTCCGCCCTGTCTTTGAAGAAGAGAATAAATAATTTTTTCATCATCAGTTAAATTTACAGATTGCTTTTCATTTTCATGGCCATCAATAAATTCATCGAAACTCAAAGTCAGTTGTGTATGTTCTCCGATAACTTGCGTAACAAATTCATCAATTCCGACTAAACTTTTTGCGCCTTCATTCAATAAAATATTCGTGCCTTTACTGACATCATCAATTATTCGTCCCGGTATAGACCATAATTCACGCCCGATTTCGAGAGCCTCATGAGCCGTAAGCATTGCCCCGCCTCCTTCAGGTGATTCAGCAACAACGACTCTTGAGGCCATGCCTACAATAATTCTGTTACGTTGTGGAAAATGCCAAGAAGTTCCGCCTGTTCCCATAGGAAATTCCGAAATTAAAGCTCCTTTATCGAGAATACGCAAAAATAAATCTCTGTTTTCAGCAGGGTATACCTTGTCAACACCTGTACCGAATACGGCTATTGTTGAACCTCCAGCAGCAAGACAGCCCCTATGAGCGGCAGTATCAATTCCTCTTGCTCCTCCGCTGATAATTATTATTCCTCTTTCAGCCAGTGCCTTTGCTAAATTTGTCGCAGTACTTCGAGCGTAATCGCTGCATTTTCGAGTTCCGACTATTGCGATTGAAGGTAATGAAATATTCAAGTTGCCTTTGACATAAAGACCTATAGGAGGATTTTTGAGGCCTTTTAATTTCGCTGGATAATCCAAATCTTTAGCTGTTATAAATCTTGCGTCAAATTTTTCAACACGGCTTAATTCTTTTTCAACCCAATCATCATATAAAAGAGCTGAAAGTTTGTTTTGATGATTTTTATTCAGGCCGATTTTTTCCCAAAATAATTCACCATTAAAAATTTCATCAGGCTCATAATTTTCACAGAGCTTGATAAAAATTTCGTAAGGTGCTTTGATAGCGTTTAATAAAATTCCTGCTTTTACAAATTCGTTCATTTTTTAATAATATCATAGAAAATTTATGTTACTTGAAATAATTTCATATGACATTGAAATTATTGCTGCCTGTCGGAATTTCTTTTTACACGTTTCAAACTTTAAGCTACGTAATTGACGTTTACAGAGGCAATGTAAAAGCTGAAAAACATTTTGGAATTTACGCGACATTTATTTCGTTTTTTCCTCAGCTTGTTGCAAGGTCTATTGAACCCACGAATAATTTGTTATCTCATATTAAAGCCTATCATGAATTTAATTATGGACAAGCGACTTACGGATTGAAATTAATGGCATAATGTCAAATGTCGTCTTTCGATATGCTGTGTATTCTTTTTACCAATGCAATGTATTTCTAAATAAACAATGCCCGAACAGCATTCAACACCGCCAGAACCATAACTCCTACATCTGCAAAAACCGCGAGCCACATATTCGCAATTCCTAAAGCCCCTAAAATTAAGCAAAGTAATTTAACGCTGATTGAGAAATAAATATTTTGCTTAACAATTCTCATTGATTTACGGGAAATTTTTATTGCCGTTGAAATTTTCACAGGGTCATCGTCCATTAACACAACGTCAGCAGCCTCGATCGCAGCGTCCGATCCTAATGCTCCCATAGCAATCCCGACATCGGCTCTTGAAAGCACAGGAGCGTCATTAATTCCATCACCGACAAAAATTAATTTGCCGTTAAGATTTTTATCGCTCAAAATTTCCTCAACCTTATTAACTTTATCCGACGGCAAAAGCTCGCTGTAATATTCGTCAATATTAAGGTCATTCGCAATTTCCTTCGCTGATTTTTCCAAATCTCCCGTCAGCATTACTATCCTTTTAATATTTAAGTCCCTCAAAATTTTTATGGCTTCTTTGGAGTGTGGCTTCACAACGTCAGAGATTACTATATGTCCCGCGTATTTTCCTTCAATGGCAACATGAATAATTGTTCCTGATTTTTTACATGGCCGCCATGAAACATTAAGACTGTCCATAAATTTTGAACTTCCCAGACATATTAATTCTCCGTTCACACGTGCTTTAACTCCGTAACCAGCAATTTCTTCGACATCTTCAACTTTACATTCATCAGCTTCATTTGGATAAGCCTTTCTCAAAGCGTCCGCTACCGGGTGAGATGAATATCTTTCAACATGTGCTGCGATATGCAGGATTTCATTTTCGCTTCTTAAATCAGGGTGAACTGCTACGACCTCAAAAACTCCTTTTGTTAAAGTTCCTGTTTTGTCAAAAATAACGCATGAAGTTTTTGCTAATGTCTCGATGAAATTCGCTCCCTTGATTAAAATTCCTTGACGGCCTGCACCTCCTGTACCTGCAAAAAAAGTTAAAGGCACACTGATAACTAATGCACAAGGACAACTGATTACGAGAAAAGTTAAAGCCCTATAAAGCCATTGAGCAAAATTTCCGTAAAATAACGAAGGCACTACAGCAAGAGCAAGCGCACTTAAACAAACGGCAGGAGTATAAATTTTTGCGAAACGTGTTATAAATTTTTCGGCTTTTGATTTTCTTTCCGATGAATTTTCGACAAGTTCGAGGATTTTCGCAGCAGTTGATTCTGAAAATTTTTTCGTGGTTTTGATTTTGAGAACTCCTGAAAGATTTATACAGCCGCTTAAAACGTTATCGTTAATATTGACGTTTTTGGGAAGAGATTCGCCTGTCAAAGCTCTTGTGTCTAAATTTGAATGTCCTTCAACAATTATTCCGTCGATAGGAATTTTTTCACCCGGTTTAACAGTTATTACGGTGCCGATTGAAATTTTATCGGGAGAAATTTTTTCGAGCTTTCCGCTTTCATCTTCAATATTTGCGTAATCTGGTCTTAAATCCATCAAATTAATTATATTGTCCCTGCTTTTATCGGTTGCGTAATCCTCAAATAATTCGCCTATTTTATACAAGAGCATAACCGCTATTGCCTCAATATAGTCTCCATTGTAATAATACGCTAAACATAACGCCCCTATTGAAGCTATGGCCATCAAAAAATTCTCATCGAAAATTTCATGTTCCTTAAATCCTTCGAGAGCTTCAATCAAAACATCATAACCGATAATTAAATACGGCACGAGATATAAAACAAGCTTCAAAATTCCTGATGTTTCAACAAAATTAAGAGCAATTAAAATTAAAATTGAAATGAAAATACGTATAATAATTTTTATTTGTTCGGAGTTCATACTCTAATTTTTTCCTTTCACAAAAATCTTTATTCAAAATAATTAAAAAATATTTTAAAGGATAACATGATACAACAAAAATATCACCTATCAATAATTTTGCAATACAATCGGCGATTACTGTGTAATGACAGAAAATATTGAAATATTTTTTGAAGCAGATAAAGAAAATCATTCCCGTTTCAATCAAAAAATTGCTCAAAAAATTTTATTCTTTTTGATATAATGTTAATAATAAATTTCCCAAGTCTTTTGGATTTAATTCTTTGAAAGGAAGTGCGGTAATTTGTTCTTCAAAAAATACGGGGACATTATAGTTGGAATTTTCTATGCTGCTCTCGGTGCTGTAACAATTTATTTTGCAAAGCAGCTACCGAAATCCCGCGTAATGAAAATAGGTCCCGACTTTATGCCTATAGTTATAGGCGTTATTGTTTTGGTTTTGGCTTTGATGCTTTTATTCAGTGCAATCAAAAATTTCAAAGCTAATGCCGCAAAAGCTGAAGCAGCTCCTGCTGATACGTCAGATTATAAAAGAGTTTTAGCTTCGCTTGTCCTTGTTGTAATTTACGTCAACATTCTTGCGCCCGTAGGTTTTATTCTCTCAACACTCGGCTATTTGTTTCTTCAAATAGTTGTTCTTGCTCCGAATGACAGACGCACTGCAAAACATATTCTCAGTTACGCAATTATTGACGTTGTATTTGTTTTTGCCGTGTTCTTCCTGTTCAGATACGGTTTCAAAATCGTATTGCCAGCGGGCATGTTTACTTTGTAGGAGGTGTAGTTTATGGGAGCTTTAGGACAACTCGGTGCTGCTGCTTTAAGAGTTTGTGAACCGACTTCATTATTGTTAATGATTGCGGGAGTTGCCATAGGAATTATTTTCGGTTCAATTCCCGGTTTAAGTGCTTCAATGGCTGTTGCTTTAATGCTGCCTTTAACTTTCAGCATGAGTTCATCGCTAGGAATGAATGTTTTGGTAGCTGTTTACATCGGAGGAATTTCGGGCGGATTAATTTCAGCGATACTCCTGAATATGCCCGGCACTGCTTCATCAATAGCAACGACCTTTGACGGTTACCCGATGGCTCAAAAGGGTGAAGCAATGAAGGCTCTTGGAGTTGGAATTGTATTTTCATTCTTAGGTTCAATTTTTTCGTTTGTAATTTTAACTTTCTTTGCACCTTGGCTTGCTGATGTAGCGTTGAAATTTGCCGCACCTGACAATTTCGGAATATGTTTCTTCGCTTTAACAATGGTCGCAGTACTTTCATCAGGAAATATGGTTAAAGGATTATTGGCAGGAATGTTAGGGCTTATATTCGCATTAGTCGGACTTGCACCTATTGACGGTACAGCGAGATTTACGTTCGGAATTTCCGAAATGCGCGGAGGCTTTAACACACTTACAACATTAATAGGAATTTTCGCAGTAGCTGATATTTTAGTCAGTGCTGAAACAATAGGACAGGGAATTAAGACAGTGCCCGTGAAAAAAGTTCGCGGTTTCGGATTTTCAGTCGGTGAATTTTTCAAATGGATTCCCGGAGCAATAAGAGCCGCAATAATCGGAACCGGAATAGGAATTTTGCCCGGTATCGGCGGTTCAACGTCAGGAATGTTGTCTTATGTTACAGCTAAAAACATGTCATCACACCCTGAGACATTCGGACAGGGAGAGCCTGAAGGAATTGTTGCAACTGAATGCGCAAATAACGCTACAATCGGAGGAGCAATGATACCGTTATTAGTTTTAGGAATACCCGGAGACGGAGTTACGGCGATGATGCTCGGAGGATTTTTAATTCACGGTTTAAGCGCAGGGCCTTTGCTTTTTGTGAAAAATGCCGATGTAGTTTACGGAATTTTTGCTGCGTGCATGATTTGTGCTTTAATAATGCTCATAGTCGAATGGACTTGTATTAAAGCCTTCGTTCAGATTCTCAAAGTTCCGAAGCATGTTTTGTTACCGTTAATATTAGTTTTATGTGCCGTAGGAGCTTATGCAACTAACAACAGAATTTTTGACGTTCAATCAATCGTAGTATTCGGAGTAATCGGTTATCTTTATCATAAATTCAAATTGCCTACAACACCGTTTGTTTTATGTTTCTTAATCGGAAGAATGACTGAAGAATATTTGCGAAGGGGTTTAATGAGGTTCAAGACTTTCGGAGCATTTTTCAACAGACCGATTTTCTGTGCGTTTTTTGCAATCGCAGTAGCAGTAATTTTGTGGTCGCTCTATAAGGAAATCAGAGCAAAAAAAGCCGCAGTAAAATAATTTTGTGATTTGACCCGTTAAAAGCGGGATAAATTAAATTAAAATTTTTAAGGAGTTGTTTTTTTATTATGAAAAAAGTTTTATTAGCTTTGTTCGCAGTATTAGTTGTAGCTTCGTGTGCATTTGCCGAATGGAAACCTACAACGACCGTTTCGATTATCGTTCCTGCCGGTGCTGGCGGTAATACGGACTTGAGCGCGAGAGTTTTCGCACAGTATGCAAAAGAACTTTCAGGCTGTGATTTCATCGTTGTCAATGCAAACGGTGCAGCAGGTTCGATTGCGGCTGACCAAGTAAGAGCTTCTGCTCCGGACGGCCACACGTTCCTTTACGGCCATAATCTCGTAAACGTTGCCAATGTCGCTGGAATTACGGATTATAATTACACTGCATTCAAACTTGGTCCTACATTCGCAAAAGACCCTGCACAGCAGTTCTATGTAAATCCCAAGAAATATAAAAACCTTGAGGAGTTCATTAAAGCCGCAAAAGAAAAACCCGGTGAACTTGTAGCTTGCACAGAGGTTGGAGCTTACACGTACTATGAAATTTTGAAGTTCCAAGAACTTGCAGGGATCGAACTTGATTTAGTTGATTACGGTTCAAACTCTGACAAAATCGTCGGAATGCTTTCAGGACAGGTTGACATGATGCCGGGTGCCTATATTAACTGCAAAGATTATCTTGAGAGCGGCCAGTTCGTAGCACTCGGAGTGCCAAGCGCAGAACGTTACGAATTAATCAAAGACATTCCTACATTCAAAGAACAGGGAATTGATTTAGTATATCCTGACTGCGATTTCTCGTTCTATTTCCCGAAAGAAACACCTGACGAAGTTATCGCATGGTATGAAAACATCGTTCAGGAAATGGAAAAGAATCCCGAATGTCTTGAAGCAATACGTAAAGTTGAAATGATGCCTTATTATCTCTCAGCAGCAGATTCAGAGAAGCATGACGCAGAATATTTCAACACGTTCAAGACTATTGCGGATCAGTTAGCAAAGTAATTAAGGAGAAAAATTTTGATAGCCTGTCCTTAAAGGGCAGGTTATTTTTTTCACAGGAGGGAAATTTCTATGAGTGAATACGGTTCAACACCTATCGTAAAAAGTATGAAGGTCGTACCTGTTGCAGGTTATGACAGTATGTTAATGACGTTATCGGGAGCGCACGCACCGTTTTTTACACGAAATATTGTAATTCTGGAAGACAGCGCAGGACATCAAGGCATCGGAGAAATTCACGGAGGCGATTATACTTGCGAGGCTTTGAGAGCTTGTGAAAGTTTAGTTGTAGGTCAACCTGTCGGAAAATATCGGGGAATTTTAGATTCCATTCACAAACACACAAAACGTGCAAAAGAAGATGACGGAGAAGGCATTCAGTCTTTAGATATTTCAAAATTAAAATTTGTCGTTAAAGCTGAATGGGCGATTGAATGTGCTTTGCTTGATTTATTAGGACAGGCATTAGGGCTTCAGATGTGTGATTTGTTAGGAGACGGAAAACAAAGAGACAAAGTTGAAACGCTCGGATATTTATTTTACGTCAGCGACAAAAACAAAGCAGCGAAATTAAATTATCTTGATGAAAGTTCAAGTTCCGATTCATGGTTCAAAATGAGGCGCAACGAAATGCTTACTCCCGAAAAAATTGTTGAGCAGGCTCAATGCCTTCATGAAAAATACGGCTTCAGGAATTTCAAATTAAAAGGAGGGGTTTTAGACGGCCATGAAGAAATGAAAGCAGTATGTGCCTTGAAAAAAGCTTTCCCGAACGGACGAATTAATATCGATCCGAACGGCGCATGGAGTTTATCGGAAGCAATAGAGCTTTGCAAACCTCTTGAAAATGTTTTGACTTACATTGAAGACCCTTGCGGCCCTGAAGCAGGTTATTCAAGCCGTGAAATTATGGCAGAATTTAAGAACGCCGTAAAACTTCCAGTAGCTACAAATATGATTGCGACAGATTGGCGGCAGTTCTATCATTCAGCGGCATTAAAATCTGTTGATATTGTTTTAGCTGACCCTCATTTCTGGGGCTTCGGAGGCTCAATAAGGATTGCTCAATTATTAAATGATTGGGGCTTAACATGGGGCAGCCATTCTAATAATCATTTCGACATTACTTTAGCGGCATTTGCTCAGGTCGGTGCAGCAGCTCCGGGAAAACCGACTGCTCTTGATACACATTGGATTTGGCAAGACGGTCAGAATTTACTCGATGATGCTCCGAGAATCGTTGACGGTTATCTCGAAGTGCCTGAGAAATTCGGATTGGGTGTTACTCTTAACATGAAAAAACTTGAAGAGGCAAACGCCCTTTATAACAAATTGCCCTCACATGACAGAAACGACGCTGAAGCAATGCAATATTTAATTCCGAATTGGAAGTTCGACAGCAAGAAGCCTTGTTTAGTTCGATAAAATATTTTATTATTCCCCTTGTTTATTGGTTTATTGCAAGGGGAATTTTTTTATTTCTTTTTCTTCCTGAATGCCTGTTTCAATAAATTCCATTCGTCAAATTTCATCTTAAACGTAAAAATCGAATATGTTATCGCGCTCAAAATTATTATGATGAAGCACCACGAAGCACGCACATAAATTCTTGCACCGGTATTATATGGCCATAAAAATTTATAAATTACAATCGTTACATCAAGAATCGTTAATGCAATGAAATAATCGCCTAATATTTTTTTCGTGATAATTTTCAAAGGCTTGTTCAATTTTTTTCGCACGTAATACATTCCCAAAAATCCCGATAACGTGAACGCTATTCCGGGAGCTAACGCAAGACCGTTATAACCCATCGGATAAACAAGCAATAACGACAAAACCGCCGTTGATAAAACGCTGAAGCCCGTAACTTTGAAAGCCTCATGAGGCATTGATAAAGCATAAAGTGCCCGCATTACGACAGTAGAACATGCCATTCCCGGAAGTCCTAACATACTTAACGCTAAACATGATGTTGTTGCACCCCATGCCCACGAATTAAATTCTCCTCGAACAAATATCAAATGAACAAATTGGCTCGAAAGTTCTATAGCTCCTAACGACGCAGGCAACACTACAAACAATGCAAACCTTATCGCCTGTCTTAATGTGTCAATAAATTCATCGTCATTTTCGGCTCGTGATAATTGAGGCAATACAGCTTGCGAAATAGCTATAACAAATAATCCTAAAGGAAGCTGCAAAATTCTGTTCGAGTAATTCAAAACCGAAATGCTTCCTTCCTCCAAAAATGAACCTAACATTCTGCTTATAACAGGGTTAATTTGATTTAACGATAATCCTGCTGCATACGGCAAAAATAATTTCATGATTCGTTTTAAGTCAGGGTCTTTCAAATTCGGTCGTGCCGGATAAAGTACAGCTTTCATTTTGAAGCTCCATAACCATTGCGTCATAAAATGAGCAAAGCCGCCGCACAAAACTGACAATGCTAAACCGTATACCCCGAATTTCGCAGCAAAAAACGGAGCTGTAACTATGAACACAAGATTGCTGAATGCAGGAGACAATGCCGGAATAAAAAACGAACCGAGACTGTTAAGTTCTCCCATTGTCAAAGCCTCTAACGAAATGAATATCAAAAACGGAAACATATATTGCGTCAATTTAACAGCTATATTATGGCTGGCTTCATCAAATCCGGGTGCCATAACTTTTACAAGTCCCGGTGCACCCCATATTCCAACTAATACAACTCCGCATGTAATTATTAACAATACAGTCATTGTTCCGCGTGCAAGTGCAAGAGCTTTTTCCCGACTCTTGGTTAATGCTTGAGAGAATACAGGAACAAATGCCGCCGATAATGCTCCCTCTGCTAATAACTGACGCAGCAAATTCGACAGAGTATAAGCAATATTAAAAGCGTCCATGCTCTTAGTTGCTCCGAAAAATGCAGCCACTAAAACTTCACGCGCTAAACCTAACACGCGGCTTAATAATGTTCCGAACATCATCATAACCGCGTGTTTAATCATTGAAGCATTTGATGAATTTATTTTTTCGTTTTGCAAAATTTTAATCGCCTTTCACCGTTATTATTGGTGAGTAAATTATACCCTCATTGAGCCATGCTGAAACTGTCGCGCAATGATTATCAGGAACATTTTCGATCTCTGCTCCTTCGATGTCGTAAAATTCCGCTATTTCATCATCGTCTGAAGGTTCTTTGTCAGGGAATGCGAACCAGATTAATTTTTTCCCGGTCTCAATCTCTTCGTCAATTATAAAATCAAATTCGTACATTCCGCTTTCATTAACACTTACTTCAGGAAGCACCGCAGCAATTTTGTAACCTTCATTTTCAAGTTCAGAAATAAAATTCCTGCTCAATGACGATAATGTTCGAGTTTTAATTATGTTCAAAGAAGCTTCGGAAGTTTCGCATGATTTTGTGGTGAATGTATTACCGTCTTTTGTTGCCGAAGATTTTGCGGTAGTCTGAATAACAACCGTCTTTGTAGCTTTTCCCGTTGAATTTGTTGCCGTTATCCTCAAAGTTGTCTTGCCTGCCTTTGAAGATGTTGTGCCCGTAACAACGGATGTTTTGTCTCCCGTTTGAGTTAAAGAATATCCGTTTACTTTATTCATGCTGAAGGTTATGTTTTTCGTTCCAGTTACTTCAAATTTAATGCTCACGCTGCTGTCTGTTGCGGCATTAATTGTTGTCGTTGAATTTCTGTCAGGAAGTACGAACGCAGGTTTAACTACATTAACAGTAAACGATATTTTCTTCGTAACAGTTCCGAGTGAATTTTCCGCAGTTATTGCAATCGGTAAAGACTTAACGCCTATCGTAGGTGTACCTGTAATACTTGCAACACCTGTTGAAGAATTTGCCGTAAATTTTAAGCCTATATCTTCAAGTTTCGTTATTCCGAATTTCTCTTGGCTTGCATCAGGGATTGCGCACGAAATTGTCATGGGCTTTGTTCCGATTATCGAAATTTTGCTGCCGTTATAATTTGAACCGACCTTAGCTGCTGCTAACGAGGCCGTGATTTTCGGTTTAACTCCGTTCACCGTTAGAGTAAATGAAGCTGTCGAAGTCCCTGCTTCATTAGTCATAGTTACTTCAACATTATAATCAGCATTCACTATAGGAGTTCCTGTTATTGTTGCTGTAGTTCCGTCTGAATTCACACTGTACGAAAGTGTTGAAGGCAAGCCTGAAATTTTCCACTTAATCGGCGTTGTACCTTTTCCGACAATATTTGCCTTATAACTTTTATCCGTAGTAGCGTTTGAAAGTTTCTTTGTAGTTGTATAAGGTTTTTGCAAAATCGTTAAAGGAACTTTCAATGAAGTTTTGCCGCCTAAATTTGAAGCAGTAAGAGTAATATTAAAACTTCCTGCTTTAGTCGGAGTGCCTGACAAAATACCCTCTTGACTTAACGACATTCCTTTTGGAAGACCTGTAGCTTTCCAAGTAATCGGATCTGTTCCTGCCGATGTTTCAAATTGAACGCTTGAATATTCTTCATCACAAATTCCGTCAGCAAGTTTTGAAGGAGTTTTTATTACGGGAATAACGGCATTGATTTTCAGCTTCAAATTTTTTGTTACGGGTGTTCCGCCTGCAATTTCAGTTGCAAGATTTTCGAGTGTAATTTTAACCGTAAAATTCCCTGCTTCGGTCGGAGTGCCGCTTAAAGTTCCTGTTGAAGCATTAAAATTCAAACCGTTAGGATAACCTGAAGCACTTAAAGTTATGGGTGTTGTGCCTTTTAACGTAAGTGTTGCAGTGTAGGGTTTGTTAATATTGCCGTCTGGAAATTTTGAAAGACTTACGGAAGGTTTGACGGGTTTAGTGATTACGATTTTCAGAGTCGCCGTTAATTTTCCCGATGAAAGTTCCGCTGTGATTTTAGGAGTAAATGTTCCTGTTTGCTTCGGAGTGCCCGAAATTTTTGCAGTGCTTTCATCAAATGTTAAACCTTTCGGCAATTTTCCCGAAATGCTCCACGATAACGGAGTACCGCTTGAAAGTTTTAATGTCTCACTGAAATCAACGTCATAATAACCCGTAAATTCAGTTTGAGCTATTTTGATTTCGTCCCAAATATTCATCGTAAAAGATTTTGAATCTGAACCGGCACTGTTTTCAACCTTAACGGTAAAAGTGAAATTGCCTGCCTTAGTCGGAGTGCCTGAAATTTCTCCCGTGCCTGAATTAATGGAAAGTCCTGAAGGAAAATTTCCCGACATACTCCAAGTCATAGGGCCTGAACCGCTCGCAATTATTGTTGAAGAATAACTTAAATTTACAAATCCGTCGGGCGGATAATCAGTTAATATAGCGGGCTTAACAGGTGTTGAAGAACCTGAAACAGTGAAGGCTTTGACGCAGGCATTTTGACTTGTTGAAGCTCCTGTAACCCAATTTGAGCCGTTATATGAAAAGAAACTTCCTTCCTCAATTTTTACGCTCGGTGAATAATCCGATGTATATCTCTCAACAGCAGCGTAAGAATAACCGTTAAATTTTATTACGACTGAAAAATATTGGCCTGTTGAAAGTCCTACAGGGGTGTTAAGAGTTACGGTGTGATAGCCTGCGCACGGAATTGTTCCTGAAGTTGAGGAAACTGAAGAACCTTTTATCGGACTTGATGAAGGCATTGAGGACATTATGTAAACATTAATTTCATAATTGATATTGTTGTCAGGTGTATAAAAACCGACTTCTTTGAGAGTTTCGTTTCGTTCAGACTTGAAGACATTTGCGAAATATATATTTGAAACGCTCGAATATCCCCATGAATTACACCAGCCTAAAGGATCATAATCATAAACTTTCATGCTTGAATCGGCTTCTTCAACAACAAACGCTGCACCGCCTGTTAAATTTTGTTTGTAGGAAATCCAGATATAACCGTCCGTTCCCCAATCAGTTCCCCAAGAATTTTTTGCGAGCCATGCTCCGTTAATTCCGGGATTAACTTTGAAGTTGCTTGCGGAATAATTATCGTCCCAACCGATTAATAATATTGCGTGCCCTTCACTTGCTGATGTAGCATAATACGAAGTCCCGTTTGAATCGGTTGTCTGATAATAATTTTTGTCATGTTTGTAGCTTGCCATTACACCGCCATTATCAACAATTCTCTGTTTTACTCTGGAACGGGCTGATGAACTGTCGTTAATATTGTCAACGTCGCTTGTGTCGCTGAGATAAAAAACTTCCCTGAGCCTTAATACTCTTGTATATTCTTCAGGAGTTTTTTTCGAGGGTTGTTTACCATATGGAACAGCGGATTCGTTTACAGAGCCTGCGAGCCTTGAATATAAAGCCGTACTCATGAAAGCGTTTCCGCCGTGATTCATGACGTTCTTAAAACTTGAGCCGTTCAT
>CALBPU010000080.1 GCA_937899395.1 uncultured Fretibacterium sp. | reverse complement strand
GAGGAGTTATTTTCATACAAAGCGACTTCGGACGGAAGAATAATCTCGCCTGTTTCGGGATTATATCCGGGAGTTACTGCAAACGCTGAACTTGAACAAATAAACAAAAACAAAATTGCAAAAAATTTTTTCATAGTAAATACCTCTTTAAGATTGTTGATTTTGAATGTTAATATCCTGAGCCATATTTATTTCAGTGATATAGATACCGAGCGGATTTTTGATAACTTCATCGAGTTCACGGACAGGCGAAATTGCAACTGAAACGATAGCGCGCCATTCAGTACTCTCAATAATTGTGCCTTGATCTATTTTTTCTTCTGTCCATAAGACTTGCCAAGACTTATCATTACCGCCTGAACGGACAATAGAACGGATTTCAACTTGAACTGTATACTCGCGTTTATCTTGTGTAGCAACAAAGGGATTGTGTTCTTTGTAATATTGCGATACGGAAGCCTCAGCGGAGCTATTTTTAGCTAAATATGAATAGACATCGTTTACCATTCGACGCTGTGAGGCTACGTCAGTTATAACAGTTTTGAAATTAACGAAAAAGCCTCCGAGAGCCGCAACTATAACTCTTGTATCAGCTATAGAACCCTCTTGAGCGGATTTAATTGCAACCGCATAACCGTGTTTATCAACTTGCACGATATAAGGAACGACCTTATTTTGACTTGCAAGCCACATCATAGCTCCGCCAAAAGCAAAGCACAATAAAACCATAAGAATTGAGATTTGCCGCCAACGAGCCGCGTCTTTTACTGCTGAACCATAGCGGTCGCTGTATTCTTTGCGTGCAGATAAATAGGGATTTTCCTGAAAATCATCGGACATTTAGAATAACTCCTTTCCATTATTGATGCGTTCATACAAACTTTCAGCTGAATTAGAATTTTCGTTTTGTGTTTTAGGTATTGAAATCATTTCAGAAACTCCGTCGTCAGCGTTATCAAGATAGTGTTTTGCTCTATCTGAATCAGAACCATATGCAAGACTTGCTTTGACATAGTTAGCCATATTGCCGGATTTAGCAGCTGTAACAAGATTTTCACCGCCGGGAAGTTTTGAAGCTATGTGGTCGACAGCACCGCCAATACCGCCCTCTCTTGCCGCGTCAACTGTGTCAGCTACTTCTCTAAAAGCGGCAGTTTGAGTATTTCGTAAAGTTTCAACGATAGTTTTACTCGTTCCAAGCAGGCCGCCGGTACGTCCGCCGTTAGGAGATTTTTCACCTATAACGCCGTGTGCAAGTGTTGAAGCTGAAGATGTAACTAACTCATGTCCAAAGGATAAAGTTGCACCGCTTACGACAGATTGAGCCATAGACGGAACAATTTTTGAAGCCATAAAAATACAAATAGTACCGCCTAAAATTTGTCCTGCCGTTGTAATGAGCGTTGACATGTCAGTTGAAGCAACAAAGCTCGCTTCCCAATCAATTAACAAAGCATTAGCAAGAGCATATACAATCATAATCATCAGTAATTTAACGCCAATAGAAACTGAGTAACGGAGATAACTTAATGCAATATCACGGGTATATTCAAAGCCTCCGAAACCGATTAAAATAGCACCGCCGCAGATAACCAAGTGCATTTCAATCAGGGCAACCGCCATAGTTCCTGCTAACATTGCAACTACTACAAGAATTACAATGCCAATTAGCATAATCCCTATAAAATCGCCCCAGCCAGCGTCCCAGCCCCGTTCGACCATAGTTCCGTAAAGCCTTATGCCAG
>CALBPU010000079.1 GCA_937899395.1 uncultured Fretibacterium sp. | reverse complement strand
TTTTCTTGAATAGCAGTATAATGATCCAGTTTTTGTTCAGGTTGTTCAATCTGTCCAAAATTATTTCCAAATTCATCATTCTTATCATAACTATTAATTTTCATATTTTTATTAATTTCAACTTTTAGCATTGGATCAATTCTTACAACTTTAATATTAGCAGGATGAGCATCTCCTAAAGATGCCGTATAAAAATATTGTCCATCAAAATAACTTCTTTGTGCCAAGGAATGTGTTGTGGACCAATTTTGCACTAAATTAACTTCAGTTCCATCATCAGTGTAAGTAATTATTAAATCTCCCGAATTATCTTCTCTACTTCCTCCTACTCTAACTCCGAAATTATTCATATAAGAAAAAATACACATAATTCTTCTAGCTCCATAACTCAGTCTACCACTATAAGGATGAAACATAGCATTCATTCCAAATTCTGGCTTATGAGTAGTATCATTGTAAAAAATTAATTGATTTATTTTAGCTTCAACGGGGAAAGACCCATTTTGCATAATATTATTTCTCCACATTAGTTCTCCTTTATGACTTACCATTTCAATAAAAAGTAAATCTTCACAAAAGTTGAGAAATTCAATATCAATTAATGATGTTGAATTTCAAAAAACTCAAAAAAATTTTCAAGTTCACGTTTTTCAAAAGACGGTGAAATAATTTTGCCCGTTTCTTATGATCTTCGTAATTACGGAAGAGTAACTGAGATTAAAGATCAAGGCAGATATGAAACCTGTTGGACATTTGCGTCTCTCGGTTCAATAGAATCAAATTATTTAACGCAGAATTTTTCTTTCCTTGAAACTTCGCCGGATTTATCAGAACTTCATATGGCGTGGTTTTTATATGCTGATTCTAATCAGGAAAATAATTATTTTGTAGTACCTCTTAATATTCAAGGCGTAAATGTTTCTTCAGAATATTATGTTCTTGCTCAGGGCGGAAATTATTATATGTCTATGGCATATTTAGCAAGAATGTCAGGGCCTGTAACAGAAGCTTCATTGCCTTACGAAAAAGCTCCTTCAATGGACGTTATGCCGAAAAATTCAACTGATTATCACCCAATAGCTGTGAGGGTTCATGAAGCTGATTTAATTGGCTCGCTTAATCCGAATTGGGCTTCTAATACACGTGAAAACGTTAAAAACATCATCAAAGCATACATAATAATAAACGGTGCCGTTCAAGCATCTTATTATTCAGCAGGTAAATATTCAAATGCAAGCGGCTTCACAACATACTTCACTAACAATGGAACAAAAACAGGACATGCAATTCAATTAATAGGCTGGGACGATAATTTTTCAGCGTCAAATTTCAACGATAACGATCCTGATTTAATACCTTCATCAAAAGGAGCATGGATCGTAAAAAATTCATGGGGTTCAGATTGGGGCGATGAAGGATATTTTTATATGTCCTACGAACAATATTTGGGCAACATAGTCTCTTATCTCGTAAAAGAAAATCAAACAGGAATAAAACATTACGGCCATGACGAGTTAGGCTGGTGCGCTGATGTTCAGGGAAAATGGCAGGCTAATATTTTCAGGTCTGAACGTGCGAACGAAATTATCAAAGAAATAAGTTTTTACACTACAGACAACAATGTAAACTGTGATTTTTATGTTTTTGATTTAGGGACTGTGTTGCCTTCAAATCCTTTACCTTCTGATTTAAGCACGCCTTTATTTGTCTCAAAGGATATTGAGATAGCACACGCAGGTTATCACACAATTATTCCTGCAAAAGCCGTGCCGATTGAAGAGGGACATTATTTTTCAATCGTTGCTAAAATGAATATGACTTCAGGATATAAATATCCGATAGCTGTTGAAATGGCAGTTGAAGAATATTCTTATCCTGCTGTTTATGAAAGTGAAAGCTGGATTTCAAATAATACTGGCGAAACTTTAACAGCTTCAATGAATTGGACAGACGGAAAAAATTTCTACGATAAAGACGAAGAGAAAATTATACCGGTTAATGTCTGCTTAAAAGTTTTCACAGTTCCGGCTACGATGATAAACGAGGAAAAATTCCCCGACGAGAATTTCAGAGCTTATATTTTGAACACTTTAGACCTTGATAAAGATGAATATCTGAGTGAAAGTGAAATCGCAAAAGCAACAGTTATTAATCTCAACGGATTAGGCATTAAAGATTTAACGGGCATTGAAATTTTCACGGCATTAACGAGTCTTGACTGCTCCGAAAACAAATTAACAAGTCTCAATATAACAGGCTTTGAAAATTTAACCGAATTAATTTGCAACAGTCAGGATATTGATTTACATGTAAAAGCAAGCAGAACTTTCAGCACTGACGATTACAAATACAAAATTGATTGCAGTAATTTGTTATCAGATACTGAAAAAATTTCCGATGTTACAGCCGAAAATATTGAAGCATATTTTGACAAAGAAAATTTAATCGCTTACTTCAAAGATAAACCGACGGAAATTATTTATTGGTACAACACGAATTTTTCTGACGTTTTAATGTCGGTGTACGTTGAAGTTTCAGATGAAGTTGAACACGTAAATCCTTCTGAAGTTTCTGTTGAAGATGTCATTGAAAGTTTACGTTATGAAGTTGAAGGTGAAACGAATTTGGCAAGTTATATCGAGGCAATGAACGGTTACGAGATTGAAAAAGTTACAGCATTCAAAGTACCGACATATATAACAAATATTTCAGGCATTGAAAAATTCTCAGGGCTTCAATCAGTTGACCTTAATGCTAACTCATCAATAACGGCGTTTAATATTTCAGGAAGCAAAATTAAATACGTTGAAGCAGGTGCATGTGATGAGCTTGAAGAAATTGTTTTGAAGAATTGCCAATCTCTTTTAAGTCTTGACGCAGGAAACAATCCTAAACTTGTTTCAGTTGATATTGAGAACTGCGTAAATCTTGAAACACTTTCATTCCCGTTCAGTTCCGTTAAAAGTCTTAATATTTCGGGCTGTGAAGCACTGAAAATTTTGGAGTGCGAAAATAACTCACTTGCTGAATTAAATCTTGAAAGTTTCGATAAACTCATTGAAGTTTCATGTATTTCACAAGATATAACAGGCTGGGAATTTGGCAATGAAATTAATTTCGCCGATTACGTTTCACACCCTGAAAAAATTTCAAACGTCAAAGCATTCGATAAAGATGACAAAGAAATTTCAGTGAGTTCAGATGATAAAGAAGCTGAAACAAAATTTGCAAGCGTGCCTGCAAAAATTTCTTATGATTATGAAACAGGCTTTAAGGATTTGAAAATGGACGTTACAGTTACAAATTCAAAAACTGAAGAGAACAATAATAATATCTCAAGTTCTTCAAGCGGAAGCTGTTCAACAGGAATTAATATTTTCTCAGCAGCAATAATTCTTCTCGCCTTAATAAAGCGAAATCATTAAAATTTAACAAAAAATAAAGCCCTCCTAATAATTTTTTAAGAGGGCTTTTCTTTATTTATAGAAAGGTTGTTTTATGCGATAATCTTTTGCGCTTCTTCCTGAATTTTCTTCAAATGTTCAGGGCTTACGAAACTTTCAGCGTATAACTTGCAAATATTTTCAGTTCCTGAAGGTCTTGCTGCAAACCAACCGTTAGCCGTCGTAACTTTTAAGCCGCCGATTGAAGCATTGTTTCCCGGAGCTTTTGTGAATTTCGCCGTAATTTTGTCTCCCGCAAGAGTGTCTGCCTTAATATCTTCGGGCGATAATTTTCCGAGAGCTGCTTTTTGTTCAGGGCTTGCAGGAGTGTCGATACGTGCGTAAAAACTTGTGCCGTATTTTTCCGTGATTTCCTTGAAATGTTCAGCAGGATTTTTACCTGTTACTGCTGTAATTTCAACTGCAAGCAAGTCCATTATAATTCCGTCTTTATCCGTTGTCCAGACTGAACCGTCTCTGCAAAGGAATGATGCACCCGCGCTCTCTTCTCCGCCAAATCCCATTGAACCGTCAAGCAATCCGTCTACAAACCATTTGAAACCTACTGGAACCTCACATAATTTTTTGCCGATACCCGCTGTTACACGGTCAATAATTGAACTTGAAACAACAGTTTTTCCGACCATTGCGTCAGGTTTCCAATTTTTTCGTGATGTGAATAAATGTTGAACAGCTACTGCAAGATAAGCGTTAGGATTCATTAAGCCTTGAGGTGTTACGATTCCGTGTCTGTCATAATCCGTATCATTTCCGAATGCAATGTCATAAGAATCTTTCAGCTTGATTAAATTCGCCATTGCATAAGGTGATGAACAGTCCATTCTGATTTTTCCGTCATGATCGGGCGGCATAAATGAAAATGTCGGGTCTAAATTCGGATTAACGACTTCGAGATTTTTAATGCCGTAAATTTCAGCTATTGGTTTCCAGTAATAAATTCCTGAACCGCCTAAAGGATCCGCACCGATTTTAAGTCCTGATTTCGCGATAGCGTCCATATCAACAACGCTAGCCAATGCCTTAACGTAAGGAATAACGTAATCTTCAAAGTGAACGTTATCAAGTTTGATTGCTTTCTCAAAAGGAACTCGTTTGATTGATTTAACTGCTCCTGATTTAATTAATTCGTTTGCACGGTTTTGAATTTTGCTGGTGATTTCGGGTGAAGCAGGGCCTCCGCTCGGTGGATCATATTTAATTCCTCCGTCTGTCGGAGGGTTATGTGAAGGTGTAATAACCATTCCGTCAGCAGTCTTTTTTCCTGAACGATTGTGTTCAAGAATTGCTCTTGATACTACAGGTGTAGGAACAGGAGCGAAATTTGTTTGCAAAATAATTTCAACGCCGTTAGCTGCCAAAACTTCAACACATGACCTTAAAGCAGGCTCTGAGAGTGCGTGAGTATCTGCACCGATATATAAAGGTCCGGGAATTTTCTCGGCTGTTCTGTGTTCATAGACTGCCTGAGCTATCGCCAAAATATGTTCCTCGTTGAAACTGTGAAGAGCTGAACTTCCGCGATGTCCCGATGTTCCGAATGCTACCTGATGATTTTTATCTTCAGGATTTGGAGCAAGCGTGTAATAATCACTGATTAACGACGGGATATTTACAATTTTCTTTTCCTGCATAGAAATTTTTCCTCCATATATTCTAAAA
This sequence comes from uncultured Fretibacterium sp., assembly GCA_937899395.1. Taxonomy (GTDB): domain Bacteria; phylum Synergistota; class Synergistia; order Synergistales; family Aminobacteriaceae; genus JAFUXM01. Next base: position 30,405 of record CALBPU010000079.1, on the reverse strand, counting down.
ATTGAATTGGAAAAATTATACCCTAATTACCCCAGAATGTTACACCCCGTTTTGAGCCTTCGTAAAATTCTATTATCCTTTGAATTTCAGGTATGTATTCTGATTTTTTGTTTTGAGCTTCTTTGAATGATTCAGTAAAACTCTTTTCTTTGCCGTAAAGTTCACGATAAAAATTCGTGATTGCCCTTCTTGTCTCTTCCGTAAATCCTTCACGTTCCAATCCGACTTTGTTTAGTCCCGTTAATCTTAATGGTTCTCCTGAAGCTAAAGTGTAATGCGGAACATCTTTAACAACTCGATATAATCCGCCTATCATGCAAAAATCGCCGATCCTAACGAACTGATGTACACCGGCCATTCCCCCGAATACGGTATGATTTCCAACTTGAACAAATCCTGATAAGCCTACTTTATTTGCGACCGTAACAAAATTTCCTACATGAACATTATGGGCAAAATGTACGCTGTCCATTATGAAACAGTTATCCCCTACAACTGTTTCATTTCCTTCACCTGTTGCACGGTTAATCGTAACGTTCTCACGGATTAAATTGTTATCTCCGATTTTGACGTAAGAAATTTCACCTTTGAATCCATGATCTTGAGGTTCACCGCCTATCGCAGTATATTCGCAGATCTTGCAGTGTGAACCGATTGAAACATAATCATGAATTGTTACAAATGCTTTTAACTCCGTTCCTGCTCCGATTGAAACTTCTGAATCAATTACGCAATACGGGCCGATTTTTACACCTTCGCCGAGTTCAGCTTTAGGTGATATTAACGCCGTCGGGTGAATGTTAGTACTCAATGTCCGTTACTCCTTATCATCTTTTGACAACGAATCGCCAAGTATAAATAAAAATTCTGCTTCAGATACTATTTCATCATCAACATAAGCTGTAACTTTCGCTTTACCTGAAACTCCTCTTAACCTTGTTAATTCAGCCTTTGTTACAAGTTTGTCGCCGGGTTTTACAGGTTTTCTGAATCTTATTTTGTCAGCTCCTGCGAAAAAAGCTATTTTATTTCCCTGTTCCTCACCTAATCTCAAACCTACCAAAACTGAAGCAACCTGTCCCATGCTCTCCATAATCATTACGCCGGGCATAACAGGATCATCGGGAAAATGTCCCTGAAAAAACGCCTCGTTAATCGTAACATTCTTGTAGCCTGTTACATGAGTTTCATCGTAATCTGTTATTCTGTCTACCATTAAGAACGGATAACGCTGCTTCAAAATTTTCTGAATTTCTTTAATATCCAACTCTGCCATAAGATTTCTTTAACTCCTCTGCTAATTTTAAGTGTAATTCATGGCCGGCTCTCACCGCTATTATATGAGCGTTTAACGGTTTTCCCAATGCCGCTAAATCTCCGATTAAATCAAGAACTTTATGTCTTACAAATTCATTAGGCCAATGTAATCCTCCTGAAGCTTGAATTTTCTCACCTACTACGATAGCGTTATCGAGACTTCCTCCGAGTGCCATTCCGTGAGAACGCAAATATTCAATATCCGACAACATCGCAAAAGTTCTGGCTCTTGAGATATTCTCGTAATAATTTTCAGGCGAATGATCATAATCAAATATCTGCGTACCTATAAAATCATATTCAACTGTATAAGTAACGTGAAGATGATCATAAGGGAATGCTGCAACGAATCTTTTTCTGTCCTCACTGAAAACTATAACAGGACTTGAAATTTCTAATGCTTTTATCTTATTAGGGATTTTTAAGGGGGATTTAGAAATCTCATCACTCAAAATTCTTCCGCAACCGTCCAACGCAGGCATTTCTCCCCCTTTTACAGTCAATTTAACTCCTGACCATATCCCCATTCCTGTTAATGCCGACAAAACATGTTCACAGGTTTTTATCCTTGAACCGTCCTTGAATACATAATCCGAACCTCTGTTTGTGCCAGTGAAATTAAAATCTTTCAAAGGCAATTCGTTCATTAAAATTTCATCAGTTTCGTAAGGCTCTATAACTAATTCGCATTCTTTACCGGAATGAAGCCCAACTCCCTTTAATATAATTTTCCCGTTTAACGTCATTATTTTTGCATTCCTTCTAATTTTTTTTCAAGCTGTTTTATTCGTTTGAACAATGAAGGTAAATCAGCTGCTAAAACTAATGCCCTTTTAGCCTCGTTGTGAGGTCTTGCAGGGAAGCCCGAAACTATTGAGCCTGCCGGAATATCATGCGTAACTCCCGAACGGCCTGCAATAATTGAGCCTTTTCCGATTTTAACATGGTCAGTTATTCCTGCTTGAACCGAAATTGTAACGTAGTCCTCGATGATTGAGCTTCCTGCTATGCCTGTCATTGAACATATTATGCAGTTTTTCCCGACTTTAACATTATGCCCGATTTGAACATGGTTATCAATTTTTGTTCCTGAATTAATTTCGGTGTCGTTCATAGTGCCTCTGTCTATGGTTGTACAAGCCCCGATTTCAACATCATCACCGATAAATACTCCGCCGTTTTGAGGAATTTTGATTATGTTGCCTTTCTCGCGAGCAAATCCGAAACCGTCGCAGCCTATTACAGCTCCCGAATGAATTAAACAATTTTTCCCGACTTTAACATTCTTCAACAACACTGCGTTAGCTTCAACAACAGTTCCTTCACCTATAACGCAGCCTTCACCAATAAAAGCTCCTGCGTAAATTGTAACGTTTGGTGAAATAATTGCTTCAGGTGAAATTAACGCTCTTTCATCAATTCCTGTGATTTTGTTTTGATTAACGTTAAAAATTTCGAGAAATTTCGGAAGCAATGCTCTTGGATTTTCGCAGATTATTCCGTTTCGTTGAGCTTCAAAAAATTCTTGAGGAGCTGCGATAGGAATATTGATGTCTAAGTTTTCGAGGGCTTTTTTGTCCCATATAATGCACAAAGATTTTTCATCAGAATCTTCAGGTGAAGCTATACGATTGATTTCGATATTTGAATTTCCTTTTACATAAATTTTTTCGTCATTTAATTTTTCAGCGATTAATGATAAATTCATTTGTTCCTCCTCCTTAAAATTTTACAGATGCCACATTCCACGTAATCCTAATTTATCCTCCCCTGTATTGTCATAATATATTTCAACTGAAACATGTTCATCAAATTTATAACCCAATGCGGCCTCATGAGCATCAAGTTCAGGGCTGTATCTCCACCAAGCATAAGGACGGCGTATTTTTACGGGGCTGTATTGAACTCTGAAGAAATATTTGTTGTCAGGCCATTGATTCTCTATACCTGCCCAAAAATTGTTAAAAAGTTCAAACCGTCCTCCTAATCTGTGAACTACATCAAAATCATTTAACGATAATATTGCTTCTACGTAAATTTCGGCGTTGAAGTCCCAATTTGTCCTGTAACCGAAAAATGCTCCGATTTCAGGGTATCTGTCCTCAATTCCTGCATAAGCTGCCACCCACATTTGAAACATAAAATTCTTGCTGTCTACACTAGCCTCAAAATTTGAAGTTGTTCCTGGTTGAAAATTTACATTAACATCTGCTCTGAGATTTTCGACGGCGTGTTTATCCTCCAAAAATTCACGAGCTGCTTTTTCAATGTCGGCTTTGTGAAGTTCTGCCCACTCAACAGGAACTCCTATTAACGGCGAAAATTCGGGAATTAATTTTGCTGCTAAATCCGTTCTGAACATCACAGGAACTGTACGTGAATTTAATTCGGGATTGATTGCTAAAATCATTTTTGATGACGGCCTGAAGGTTATGTTAATGAGTGTCGAAGATTCTGAAAGATAAATTTGCTGCGAAAATTCCCAACCCGGTAATCTGATATTTATAATTTGTCCTACAGCTTCCTTTAATGCCTCGTCTGACCATGTATAAGCGTCTTGCGGAAGATTTTTAACGAGCTTCAATATTTCGTTATTCATTCCGTCAATATCATCATTGAACCACGTTAAAGCCATTCCTCGCAATTCAGGGATATTGATTTTGATTTCAGGGGGGGTTATTTCGTCATATAAATCAAAATAAATAACAGGCTCATCGTGCATTGCTTCCACACGAATTTTATAGCCTGCAAATAACCTTGTTGCTACAAGTGCCAATGTTCCTTCCCTATCTATTTCGGGAGAATTTGGAATTTCCTCCCAAACAGCTTTAAGGCTCCGAGTTACAGCAGGCTCAAGCCATTCAGGAACTCCTGAGACACTTAAACCGTAACACGGAGTTGATAATATTAATACAAATATGGCGATAATCTTAAAACATTTCGCCAAATCCGAAATATGTTCTGTTCTCGTCTTCGCCCTTAGCATAATCTACTCTGACATTTCCGAACGGTGTTTTAACTCTGACACCTATTCCGTAATTGTCATGATAATCGCTCCAGTGAAAATCTTCGTCAGCATTTCCAATATCATAAAATCCTACGAGTGATACGCCGCTTGCAACAGGCACTCTTAATTCAAAATTTCCAAGAAACATTCTGCTTCCTTCAAATGAACGTGAGTTATAACCTCTTAAAGTGTTCATGCCTCCTAATGAATATCTGGCGAATGCGGGCAATTCGTCTTTAGTTGCAGCACCGATTCGGAGCCTGGCGGCAAATAATAACGGGTTCTCATCGCTCCATGTTCCGCCAATATCTCCGAAACCTTCAAGAGCTTTGTTTAACGGAGCATATAACCTGAACTGCGTCCAATACTTCAAATATTCATATTCACCGCCCAATGCTTTAACGGCTTGTTCTAAATTCGTGTCCCAAACAAAACCTTTAGAATATGGGGCATATTCATCGCGTTTATCCCATGTTAATGATAATTCTACGGTCTGATTAACTCCGTCCCACATCGTTAAATCATCAATGTAACCCGGAATTGCGTTTTGAACATTTTTATATTCAGCATCCTCACGTCTGAGTGTTAAGAACCAGCTCCAATCTTCATTGGAAAATTTTTTCCCCAATCCGGCATATATACTCAAGCTCTTTTCATCGTATTCAAATTGCTTTATTCCCTTTCTGTAATAATATCTCTCGTCATATTTCCTGTATACAGCTCCGACTCTCCACGCAAATGTTTTTGCATCCATGTAAGTGCTTGAAAATGATAACCAGTATGATGCGTCATCACCTTCGTTGAAGCCGACTTCAAAATTAATTCCGCGTCCGAATAAATTCGTATCGCCGTAAGTTAATCCGCCTGATAAACCGCTCTCTGTTCCGTAAGCAAGATTTAATCCGACTGAAGCCGTTTTCTTTTCCTTAACAGTCAAAATTAAATCAACAACTGAATCATCATCTTCAGGAACATCAAAAGCAACGTCAACATCTTCAAAATATCCTAATCCCTGCAATTTTCCTAATTGATGTCTGAAATGTGTTACGTTGAAAATATCGCCCGTTTTGAGTTTTATTTCACGGCGAATTACGTTTGTTTTTGTCTTAGAATTTCCCTGTATTATTACATCTCCGACTGTTGGTTCGAGTATAGTGACGTAGATATTTCCTCCTTGAATTTGAACGTCTGAAACTCTTACCATTACATAGCCGTCCCGATGATAACGTTCTTGGATTCTGTCTAAGTCATTCCTGAAAAATACTCGATTAAAAACTGTTCCTTCCTGTGAAAATACTTCCTTCATTAATTGCTCTGAAGTATATTTTGTGTTGCCGGTGAAATTTATTGATTCGATTATCGGGTTCTCCTGAACTGAAAATATTACGGAAGCACCGCCTCCTTCAGGTCTTAAATCTACGTCAACGAACGAAAAAAATCCCTGATTATAAATTGTTTCGACATCGTTTTGAATAACATCTCTGCTCAAAAGTTTTCCCGGCTTTGTGTCGACGACGTTCAAAATATATTCCTCTGCTATTTGAGAATTTCCGATAACTCCAACCGAATTAACAAGAACTTCAGGAGGATTATCATCTCCGAATGCAATAGTCTGAAGTAAGAACAAAAATGAAACTACAATAATAATTTTCTTTAGCATGATTAATTTTTTTCTCCTTTTACTTAATTTTTATCACTGAATTATCCTTTTTTAATGCCTGATGTCCTGTTTGAACCAACGAAAATATTTCGTCATAGGGCACTGTCTTAACCTTTTTTTCAACCTTTACAACCTTTTCAACAGCTTCAACTTTTTCAGATTTTTCAGCTTTTGCGATTTTTTGAGGCTGTGAAACATTAAGACGTTTTGAAGATGAAGATTTTGAGATTTTTGCTTCATGATTTTGATTTTGAGGAGCTGGCGCGGGGTGATCGTATTCACGAATTATAATAATCGGTTCGGCTAAAACCAATTTCTCTTTCTTCTCAATGACAGGCAACGGCAAATTAATTTCCCTTGAAATCGGAAATACCATTAACATAACTATAATGACAGCAAGCACAAAAGATTTCGCAAAATTCAAAGCCAACGGATAAATTTTATTTTTTTCTTTAGGCTTAACTTGTTTCCAAACGTCGGCACGCAAAATTTCAAGGTCAGCTCTTGCGCATTCAGCGTCCATTAAAGCAACTTCCATAGCACCCGAACTGTAAGATTTCTTTAACCTTTCAAGCCAACATATTATTCCTGCAACTCTTTTATCTACAACCAAAAAATTACACCTCTCTTAACCGGGATTTAAGGCTCCTTCTAAACCAAGCCACATTCTGATTTTCGCAATGGCTGTTCTTCTGAGCCTGTATACATGACTTACATCTAATTTTTTCTCTTTAGCGACATCTTTAGGCTTTTTGCCCTCAAAGAATAACGCTGAAACTATTTCAGCCTCACGACCTTCAAGTTTTGAAATCGCTTCGGCAGTATCAAACCAATCTTCATCGCTTTGTTCATAATCGTCATCAGCTATCTGTAACCATTCATCAGGCACAGGCAACGGAGCTTTTTTTTCAGAACGTTCAAGCATGTTTATAATCTGGCCATGAATTTTATGATATGCGAATGTCGAAAACTTAAATTCTCTCTCAGGTTCAAATTTATCAACGGCGTTAATTAATGCTAACATTCCCTCTTGTATAATATCCTGTTTTAATTCTGAATCTGTAACGTGAATTTTTCCCGCTATCCAGAATACTAAAGGACGGTATGAAATTATAAGTTCTTCACGGGCGTTAATATCACCTTTGGAACATAATCGCCATAAAGTTTTTTCGTGTTCAGGATCAAGGCTCATAATTTTGTTTTCCCGATTAACGGGATTAGATTTCACTTCCTCCGTCAAATTTACTGATTATTTTTAGGCAATTATAGCATGTGTGCTATCATACGCGAAAACTTAATTGGAGCAAAGATTTTGATGTTGAATATTAAAATGTTGAGGTCTGAAGAGATAGCGGCCTTAAAATTAAGAGAGCTTTACGAGCTTCACGGTTATTCATTTTACAGAATGAAACGATTTGAAGAATATGATTTTTATGCGAACAAAAAAGATTTTTTGACCTCAAAGAGCATACTGACATTCACGGATCTAAACGGGAAATTAATGGCGCTTCGTCCTGATGTAACATTGTCAATTATCAAAGGGATAAAAAATTCAAGCGACGTACAAAAATTTTATTACGACGAAAAAGTTTACAGGTCTGGAAAGAACGAAAAAAATTCATTCCGTGAAATTTCTCAGGCCGGAATTGAATGTGTAATGCCTGAAAAAACGGAAAAAAATTTTAACGATGAAAATATTTGTGAAGTGATTGAGCTGGCGCTGTTAAGTCTTGAAACGTTAGCAAAGGGACGCAAATATATTCTCGATGTCTCGAACGCAGGATTAATTGCGGAACTGTTGACCCGTGAAAAATCTTCATTTAATCCTGAACCCGAAAAAATTCTGAAATGTTTAGCCGAGAAAAATATTCACGAACTTGAAAACTTAAATGCCCCTGATGAATTTATAGAACTTGCAAAAATCGAGGGCAATATTAACGATGCTTTAACTAAGCTCAAAAACATGAACCTGAAAGGCGCTGAAAATTTTGCAGATATAATTAACTCCGAAACCTTGAGAAAATATCACGGCAAAATTAACGTTGACTTCTCAACCGTAAACAATTTGAATTATTATAACGGAATTATTTTCAGGGGTTATATCGAGGGAATACCCGAAAGCATTTTATCGGGAGGTCAATACGATAACTTAATGAGCTTAATGGGACATAAAAATTCAAGGGCTATAGGTTTTGCGGTATATATTGATCTTATTGAGATGAAAGGCGGAGAAAATGATTAACGTAGCATTACCGAAAGGGAGATTGGGCGAAAGAGTTTATAAATTATTCGAGAAAGCAGGCTGTAAAATTTTTGTTCAGTCGGGATTTCCATTGAACAATTCTAAGGATCGCAGGCTTGTATTTGAGGACGAAAATTTTTGTTCGGTCGGAGTTAGATTTTTTTGGGTAAAACCTTTTGATGTTCCTATATATGTTGAAAGGGGAGTTGCCGACATCGGAGCATCAGGAAAAGATATTTTGCTGGAACGCGGCGCAGATATTTACGAGCTTCTCGACCTCAAAACGGGGTATTGCAAAATGGCTGTAGCGGCAAAAAATGATTTCAAGGATAATCCTGAAAAAATTTTGAGAGTTGCAACGGAATTTCCGAATATCGCTCAAAATTATTACGACAAAATCGGGCGTGAAATTGACATAATAACATTACGTGGTTCAGTGGAGCTTGCGCCGATACTGGGGCTTTCAGATGTTATAGTAGATATAGTAGAGACAGGAACGACATTGAGGGAAAATAATTTGGGAGTTATAAATACCATTGCTGATTTAAGTGCGAGATTGATAGCTAACAAATCCTCATATAAGTTCAAACGTGAAAAAATTAACGAAATTATAAGGAGCTTAAATGATTAAAATCAATACGGCTGAAAATTTTATTCGTGATTTTCGGAGTAAAGGAACTGAAAAGACTAATCCTGAAATCATAGAAACGGTTGCAAAAATCCTTGAAGATATAAAAATCAGAGGGGACAAAGCAGTTAAGGAATACGAAAAAAAATTTGACGGAGTAGATTTAGAGGAACTTGAAGTCAGTGAAGCGGAAAAAAGTTCTGCGTTAAAAATTGTCGGAAAAGATTTCATAAAAATTCTTGAAAGGGCAGCGAAAAATATTTACGATTTTCATTCAAAGCAGCTTCGTAACGGTTTCATGTTCTCAAATTCTGACGGAGTAATATTAGGACAAAGAGTTATTCCGCTTGAAAAAGTTGGTTTATATGTGCCTGGCGGAACAGCTTCGTATCCTTCAACGGTCTTAATGAACGCTATACCTGCGAAAATTGCGGGCTGTGAAAATATCATTGTTACAACTCCTCCTGAAATCAAACCCGAAATCATAGCTGCTTCACATGTAGCAGGAGTTGACAGAATTTACAAAATCGGCGGTGCTCAGGCGGTGGCGGCTCTGGCATTCGGAACTGAAAGCGTTATGAAGGTTGATAAAATTGTAGGGCCTGGAAATATTTTTGTAGCAGAAGCGAAACGTCAGGTCTTCGGCCATGTTGCGATAGACATGATAGCAGGGCCGAGCGAGATATTAATCATAGCAGACGAAAAAAATTCACCTTCAAATATTGCTGCTGATTTATTGGCACAAGCTGAACACGACAGATTAGCAAGCTCGATTTTAATCACTGATTCAAAGATTTTAGCTGAAAGAGTCAGAGATGAAATTGAGAATCAAATAACAAAACTTGAACGTCATGACATCGCGAGAGCTTCAATCGACAACAACGGAGCTGTAATTTTAGTTGAAACGCTCAAAGAAGCCGAAAATATTGCGAACGAAATTGCACCCGAACATCTTGAATTATGCGTTGAAAATCCTTTTGAAAGTTTAACAAGAATTAAGAACGCAGGCTCAGTATTTTTGGGAAAATATTCGCCTGAAGCATTAGGAGATTATTACGCAGGAGCGAACCACACATTGCCTACGATGGGGACAGCGAGGTTTTCAAGCCCGCTTTCAGTTGATGATTTCGTGAAAAAATCGCAATATATTTATTACAATGAAGATGCCCTGAAAAAAGTTTCTGATGATATAGAAGCATTTGCAAAATCAGAGGGCTTAACGGGACACGCAAACAGCATAACAATACGAAAATGTTTACAAGAGAAATAAAAGTCCTTCCGTCTGATTCATCATGTCTTGGGACTATAAAATTAAAGAACCTTCTTGATTATTTTCAGGATACTGCCGGAATGGCTGTTGATGATATAGAAGGAACAGCGACAGAATTAAGTGCTAGAGGTTATTCATGGGTATTAACCCGTTACGAAATCGAGTTTCTAGGTAAACTGCCTTCACTTGATGAAAAGTTTTCAATAAGGACAGCTCATGACCCTTCACACGGTTATAACACACTCAGAATTTTCGATGTTCAGTCCGAAAAAGGAGCTCCGATAGCATGGGCAAAAACATCGTGGTTATTGCTTGATTTAGCTGTAGGAAGACCTGTTAAACCTGTGGCTCACATTCCCGAAATTTTAATCAGAGATACGAGCGAAATTAACCCCGATTTTCAAGATATTCCCAAAATTGAAGAGGAAAATGTAGTAAAAAGTGTGGAATTTCCTGTGAGATTTCATGATTTAGATTATAATTCACACGTAAACAACGCTGTTTATTTCGGTTGGGTTCATGATGAAAGCCCTGTAGATTTAATGAATTACGAAATTAAAACTGTATGTGCATCATTTAGGTCAGGAGCTAAATTCGGTGAAAAAGTTAAGTTAAATTTTTCGCAGTTAAATCCGCAAAAATATGTTTGTGAGATATTCAGGGAAAACGTTAAAAAGCCTAGTGCAAATTTTTTGTGTTATTGGCAAAAAAAGGAGAGTGAGAAAATTTGAATATAGTTATAGTAGGAGCTGGAGAAGTCGGACGTAACGTTGCGAAAACTCTATCTGATGAAAAGCACAACATCTGGCTTGTTGACAAGGACGAAGCTAAAATCAAGGACGCTCAAAATCTTGATGTAAAATTTGTTAAAGGTAACGGAGCGAGACCTAATGTTTTGGCACAGGCAGGAGTAGTGCCGGGTTGCGATATTGATATGTTGATAGCGTGTACAAATCGAGATGAAGTGAATATGCTTTCATGCTGGATAGCGCACAATTCAGGCATTCCATATTTAATATCGAGAGCAAGAAATTTAGAGTTCACTGATTCACCGGATTGGGGAGAAAAGCTCGGAATAAATTTGATGATTTCTCCTGAACGTTCAATAGCACGCGAGATAATCGGCCTTCTTGAAGTTAGTGCAGCAACACACGCAGCTGAGTTATTAAACGGAAGAGCGGCACTTTACACATTAAAAATTTCTGAAAATTCTCCTCTCGTTAATATGGCATTAAAGGACATTAGACCTAAGTTTCCTGATTTAATGGCCGTGTTCGTATATGTTAATCATGAGAACGGAGAAGAAGGAGTTCCAAATGGTTTTACGGTATTAAGGGCAAATGATGTGTGTTATGTTGTAACATATAAAAAAAGTGCGTGGCTTCTACAAAACCTGTTTCAACCTGAAATTGGTAAAAAACACACTTCATTACGAAAAATTTTCATAATAGGAGGAGGCAAATTAGGAACACAGATAGCACAAAAGGTCAGGAGGGATTTTGGAAACGTAAGCATGAGGATTATCGAAAAAGACCACAAACGCTGCGAGAGGTTAGCAGAGGAATTTGGAGATGCCTTAGTTATTGAAGCTGACGGAGCTGACGGAGCTATGTTAGCAGAAGAAGGAATTGAAAATGCTGACGGTTATATATGTGCTACGGATTCGGACGAGTTGAATTTAATTTATTGTGCAATAGCAAAAAAAATGGGTGCTAAAAAGACAATTTCAATAGTTAAGCGAAAGGATTATCAAAACTTAACGGATTGCATAAAAATAGACGCAATAGTTGACCCTAACGAAGCTCTAGCAAACGTTATTTTAAGATTTGCCCGTTATCCTAAACATACATTAGCGTTTACAATGGTTGAACAGATTAACGCGGAAATGTTAGAATTTAGAATGCAGCCTGATAACCAATTTACGGGAAAAACATTAATGGAATTAAAATTGCCGAAAGGTGTAATTATAGCGTTAATAGGCAGGGGCGATGAAGTGTTATTGCCGACTGGAGCAACAAAGATACTTGCAGGAGATCATGTAATATTGTTTGCATTAACGCCAATGATGCCTGAGTACGCAAAATTATTCGGAGCTGAGACGAAACGTGAAGATTAAAACAGTAACAAAAGTATTGTCATTAATATGTTTAGTAGTGTCATTTGCGATGCTTCCTGCGTTATTTATAGCAATCTATGACGGTACAAATGATGCAAAACCTTTTGTAATGTCAATTTTAGTCGGGATAATTACGTGTTATTTATTGTATTTATATTCTGGTAAAGGCAATATAAACATGGGTATTCGTGAAGGCGTTGGAATAACTGGTTTCTCATGGTTAATAGCGTCATTAATGGGTGCGTTGCCATATTGGTTATCAGGAGTAGTTCCGAGTTATACTGATGCTTTTTTCGAGACAATGTCAGGATTTACTACAACAGGAGCTACAATTATGACAGACATTGAAAGTTTGCCTAGAGGAATATTATTGTGGCGTTCATTAACTCATTGGATGGGCGGAATGGGAATAATAGTGCTGAGTTTAGCTGTATTGCCGTTTTTGGGAGTATCAGGAATGGAAATGTACAAAGCTGAAGTTCCTGGAGTTACAGCGGAAAAACTTACGCCTAGACTGCATGAGACCGCAATATCATTATGGGGAGCTTATGTGCTATTAACATTGTCTGAGACTGTGTTATTAAGAATAGGAGGAATGAATTTATTTGATGCTTTTGCTCATTCATGTTCAACGATAGCTACGGGCGGTTTTTCTACGAAAAACAATTCGATAGCATATTTCACAAGTCCTTATATTCAATGGGTTATAACGATATTTATGATAGCTTCAGGAGTAAATTTTTCATTATATTTTTTAATTCCTCAAAAGAGGGTACGAGAGATATTTTACGATGAAGAATTTAGAGCTTACCTATTCATAATAGTTATATCAGCTCTAATGATGTCAGTAGCATTATATTTTGCCGGAAAGTTTGAAGGCATCGAGCAATCATTAAGGCAAACACTATTTCATGTTGCCAGTGTAATGACTACGACAGGATTTATAATTGATGATTATAATTTATGGCCTGAATTTACAAAGTTTTTATTTGTAATTTTAATGTTTATCGGAGCTTCAGGAGGTTCAACAGGAGGAGGCTGCAAGGTTTCGAGATTTTTAATATTAGGAAGACAGTTGAGGGTTGAAATACAAAAATTGCTTCACCCCAGAGCTGTTATAACTACAAGAATGAATAACGCCGTTATAACACAAAATACTAAGGATTCAGCGACATCGTTTTTTGTGTTGTACATGTTGACGCTGGCTATATGTACATTAATAACAACAGCATTCGGAATAGAATTGTTGACATCATTTACAGGAGTATTAACATGTTTAAGCAATGTAGGACCGGGATTAAATTTTCTTGGGCCTGTTGAAAATTTTGCATGGTTGCCTTCAACGGTTAAATGGTTGTTTTCATTTTGTATGTTAGCAGGCAGACTGGAATTATTTGCGGTATTTCTGTTATTTTTGCCTGAAACTTACAGAAAATAAATTTAGAATGGAGTGGATTAAGTTTTGAAATATGATTATCAAGTTACAAAAATTCAAGCACGATTGCAATTAGTGTCATTTTTCAGCGGTGCAGCTACAATGATTTTGGAGATGACAGGCTCAAGAATGGCAGCACCGTTTTTTGGCACATCATTAATTGTGTGGACTGCACTAATCGGAATTATAATGACTAGTTTATGTATAGGTAACTGGTTAGGAGGATCATGGGCTGATAAGAGACCTGAAGGGAAAATATTAGGCAGGATATTGTTATTTGCTGCGTTAATAGTTGCTATAACAGCGTTCTTAAGTAATTATATACTAACAAAAGTACAAGGCTTAAATTTGAATTTATATATGGCATCAGTATTTTCGTCATTATTAATATTTTCACCTGCAAGCATATTATTGGGAATGGTTTCGCCTTTTGTAGCCAGATTAGCAATGAGAAATGTTGATTCATCAGGAGCAGTTGTAGGCAGGCTATCGGCGTTAAATTCGGCAGGCAGCATACTGGGAACATTTTTAGGAGGATTTGTGCTAATATCGTTATTCCCTTCGAGTGTGATTATGATGTTGGTAGCGAGTTGTTTAGCGTTATTATCGGTGCTTGTTTACACAGGGGCTTGGCGAAAAATCATTTCCGTAATTATTTTCATGGTTCTTTGCGAAGGAGCATTTGCAGTAAATCAATACGGAATACCTTCAACTCCCGTAGGAGTGCAAATTGAAACGGCTTATACTCATATATCTGTTGTAGAAAGTGTTGACACGAGAAATAACAGGAGAGTTCGAGTTTTGGTTACCGACCCTGATTATGCTCAATCCTTAATGTACACTGATAATCCTTCGGAATTAGTATCAGGTTACACAAAATTTTATGAACTTGCATTTCACTATAAACCTGACACAAAGAAAATTTTAATGTTAGGAGGAGGAGGATATAGTGTTCCTAAATATTTGCTTGAAAATCATAAAGGGGTATCTATTGATGTAGTTGAGTTAGATCCTGGAGTTACTGAAACAGCACGAAAATATTTTTACCTTAAAGATAATGACAATTTGAGAATATTCCATGAAGACGCACGGACATTCTTAAACAGGGCATTGAACAAAGGTACGGAAAAATATGACGCTATTTTCATGGACACATTTAATTCCGCGACTGTAATTCCGTTTCAAATGACAACTGTTGAAACTGCTGCACGTTTAAGAGAATATCTGAAGCCCGACGGAGTTTTGATTGTTAATGTAATAGCGTCGTTATACGGTGCTAAATCCGGAGTATTTCACGGAATTTACAAAGCATTTTCAAGTTCTTTCGTAACAATGATGATATTTCCTGTAAGTGCTCCTGATCCGAAATATGCCTATGCTTTACAAAACATAATTTTAGTAGCTATGGGCGATACAGCTTCAACAGTTTCACCCGGAATTAATGCGAAATTTTCAACTCTTCTTGCTCATCAATGGCTAGAACCTTTTGTTCCTAATCCGAATGTTCCGGCATTTACCGATGAATTTGCGCCGGTAGAGAGATATGCACTTGTTCAATAAAAAGGAGGAAAAATAATGAAAAAGCAAAAAAACAATCAAACATTTGATAAATATTCAAAAGTTCCGTTAATACCGTCATATTTATTAATGCCGCTGTGGTTCATATCACTTGCGTTACCGAATTTAATTTATTCAGGAACAAATTTTGCAGATACTTTGCACATTTTGAAGTGGACTGTAACAGGAGTTCCTATTGCAATAGCTGCGTTTATAATAGGTGTTAGAATGTTGATATACGGACGTTCAAGAATGGAAATTAAAATTGACATATTTGCTTTAATGTGGGCATTAATCCTGATTTACTGCGCATTACAGCCTCTGTGGGTAAAAATATTTTCTCCTACAGGTTATGTTCTTGAGATGGTCTGTTTCGCAACTATTTGGGCATTTTATGTTATAACTGCTTCGTCATTTCCTGAATGGGGTTTACGTCCTGTTTTAATCCTTGCAAATATTAACGCTGCTATTAATACGTTATTTGCAGAACTTCAGATTAGGAATTTGAATGATTTTTCATTTTTACAAGGAACGTTTCTTAAAGGGCTTCAAGACTTAAATTCAATCATATTACCAACTCCGGGAAATTATATCGGAAATACAGCACAACAAAATATGTTCGGTTTGTGGGTAGCTGTTGCAACATTGGGAGCTGTCTATTTATTTGTGTTTGACCTTCCTAAAATTCAGGGAAAAGCACGAAAATTTTTGTCGGTGTTTGTGCTCTTTCTTTGTGCTGTGAACTTTTGGGGATTAATGAACTCAACAAGCAGATCCGCTACTTTAGCGTTACTCACTGGATTAACTTTAATGTTAATTGTAACTTTATGGAAATTTAACCGTGATTATCTCAAACGTTTCGGAATTGCTTTTCTAGTTTTGGCTGCTGTATTTTGGGCATCGCTATATTCTCCTCGTTCTTCTGAAATAGTTGATAAAACTGTTGATATAATTGAACATGCCGAAACAATAGGTCTTCGCAGGGGAATTTGGACTACATCGTATGCTATGGCGAAAGAACACCCCGAAGGTGTAGGAATAGGGCAATATAAATGGCATTACATAGAAGCTCAAAGATATGGATTTAAGATATTTGATTATGACTGGTACGAATGGCAATATACTCACTGGGCACATAACGAATTTTTACAGTTTTTCTGTGAAGGCGGAATAATCGGCGGTATAATGTTTTTAATCATGTATTTAACATGGTTTTTAGGAGCAGCTATCGGACTGTTTAGAAAAGAAACATTGAATGTTAATGCCGTTTGGGCAATTTGTTTAGCATCGCTTATAACATTTTGTGCAATATTCACAAGACCGTTCCATAGAATTGAAAATATGGTGTGGATTACGTTGGCATTTGCGATTTCTAATCGTGAATTTTTCCCGACATTAAAATTCAAAACCGAGTTTAATTTCATAAAAACAGACGGCTTCAGGAAATTAATCGGTGCAGCTTGCATAATTTCATCAATAGCAGGTTGTGTATATATATCAAGCGGAATTTATGGAAATTATATTTTGAGAAGGGCACTTGTTACAAGAGATGCCGGACTTCAATTATATTTGCTCGAAGAATCCGCTAAACACCCTATAGTTCGTGAAGAAGCTCAAAGAAATATAGGTTATCACTACTTGCAGGTAGGAGAACAAACTGACGACAGAGAATCAATCAACAAAGGTTTTATAATTTTGTGGGAACATTTTAACCGTGAACCACACTCGGAAGACATCGGAAGAATTTTAGAAATTTCACAACGTTATCAAGTTGAAGATGTTTTGCGTGAAGTTGCCAGTTATTTCAAGCCAGGAACTTATCATTTAGAACGAAGGCTTCATAAAAATACTGACGGCAGCTTAGTTAATGCTTTGTTATTGGCTAATGGACCGGGTGAAGATGACTACTAAATCTCGTTCGGGTTTCACTCTCATTGAAATTATGATTTCTGTTATGCTTACGGGAATGTTAATGAGTCTTGCATTAGCTCCCGTAGCTATGACAGTTAGAAGAGTTGTAGAAACTCAAAATCAATATTCAGATGTTTCGGCTTTATCAAGGACTATGAATTTTATAGCTCGTGATTTATTTGCAGCAATGCGGCTTTCAACAAATGTTTTAACTGTCATAGATCACGAAGCTATAGGAGGCAATGAAGATGATGTGTTAATGATCATGACAACTTCGCCAACAGCTCAAAATTTGCCGTCTGCAACTGTCGTTTACAAAATTGAAGAAGGCGGAATGCTTCATAATAATATTCCGGCAGGCTTATACAGGTGGATTTTTCCCGGTCTTATTCCTAATTCGGTTAAATATGAAAATCTTAACGGTGAAGACGGACAGTTAGTTTTGCCGGGTATTGATAAATTCAGCGTTGAAATTCCTGAAGGCTCTCATGAAGATGACAGGCGTAAAGAATATAGCGGTGCTTTACCTAAAGGAGTTTATATCAAAATCGGAAGAGACACAAAAAAATTTCAAGCTCAAAATATTAATAACAACAATGAGGAAAAAATAAATGAACTCGAAACTATTATTGCACTCCCGTAAACATAAAGGTTTCGTTTTAGTAAGTGTGTTAATGTTAGGAGTGTTGTTAATTTCATGTGCAACTGCTTTTACTTGGTTCGTTAGAATGCAGGTCAGAGGAGTTTTTCGTGAACGCGATAGTATTACAAAAAGAAGTATGGCTACTGTTGCTGTTAATGCTGTAATAAATATTTTATCAGAAATGGAACAACATTATGATTATGACAGCCCAACTCAAAGATGGTATCAGCCCTTTGTTGCTCCTTTCGGTGATGAATTAGGAGTTTGGGTTATACAAATTACTCCTCTCGATGACAAAATACCTTTGAGGAATTTATTTTTGCCCGATGGAAATACTTTGCGTCATGAATTTGATCAACCTCTTCAAGATATGCTCGAAAAACTTAATCATCGTGAACTCGAATTTTTGCTGCTCGATTTCCTTGACAAAAATAACAGACCGAGAGTTGGCGGCGTTGAACGTGATGAATTTATCAATAGACCTCTTAATGATATGTCCGAGCTTTTAATTTTAAGTCCCGACATTACACCTGAAATTCTTTACGGTACAGGAACAGAATTAGGAATTGAAGATTATTGTACGATTTACAGCGACGGAAAAATTAATTTGAACTTCGCTCCCGTTCACGTAATGGAAATTTTGCCCGGTTTAAGCGAAAGAGGTTTAGCCGAACGAATTGAACAAAGCCGTAAAGATGAACCGTTGAAAAGTTTAAGAGATGTTCAATCATTACCGGGTGCTTCACCCAGAACTTCAACTCTATTAACTAATATTGCATGTTTCAAGAGCAGATATTTTAATGTTAAAATCGAATGTCTTGAAGACAGCGGAGGCGGAGGAACTTCGTTTAATATAATATTCGACAGGAGTACAAGACAAATAGTTAGGTGGGAAGAAATGTGAGCATTAAAAATTTTTTTGCTGAGAAATTTAAGATAACAGGAAAAAAAGGCGTGGAGAATTTTGATCATACTGAATTTTGCCGTGTCATTGATATAAAAGAACGGGTTCAAGATGAATCGGGTAATGAAAAAACCGTTACTCGAAGAATTTCAAAAATGATTACTTCGGTTTCAGGAGGACACAAAAATTTAATTACCCTCGTTCCTATGAGGTCATTGTCGATTGAAGATTTCACGTTCCCGTTTTCAGCTTCAACAAAAATTCGTGAGGCTCTTAAACTTCAAGTTATGCCGTTTTCAGCGGCAGGCGAGCTTGAAATTTTCCCTGTCGTTCTCTCTAAGGAAGGCAAAGGAGTTAATGGAATTGTCTGGTATGTTTCACCTGAAGAATTGGGCGTAATTGATGACGCTTATAATCCTTCAGGCTTCGGAAAAATTTGGCCTGCTCCTTTACCGTTTATATCAAAATTATCAAAATATAACGGCAGCGGCGTTACGATGTGGCTCGATGAGGAAAATATCTGTTCGATGTTATGGCAAAATAACAGACCCGTTTTATCTCGATGGCGAAAATTCGTTGACGAAACTTCAGAGCATAAAGAATTAACATGGTATGATGAATATTGCAAAGCTAAGGAATTTGACAGAGGCGGAAATTTTGTCGTAAATGCCACAGGAGATACTGAAGATTATGAAGTCGATGATATTTTCCGTGAAATAATTACCGAGAGCGTTGAAATTTGCCCGTGGATTGCCGATGTTAATTTATCAAGGAGTGCCGTTGAAGGTGCGAGAGACCTCGAAAGAACTTTGAGGCTTTTAACACGAGCTTCAATTTGGGTTTTAGGAATAGGGCTTTTGTTTTTGGGAGCGAATTTCCTGAGATTGTTACAGCTTGATAATCAAGTCCAACAATTCCGAACTCGCAGTGAAAATTTTTATCGTCAGACTTTTGATCCTTCACATACCGGAAGAATAGCTAATCCTGTTACACTTGCAAGAGATAAAATTGCCGAAGCTTCCGGAACAGGCGGTGAAGTTCATTCGTTAGAGGAAGTTATGGCGGATATGGGCGAAATTTTTGCTGCTGACAAAAACATGAACATCACGATTGATATTGTCAGATACAACAATGAAGGAATAGATTGTACGGGAGTTGCTCCGGATATGAGTACGATTTTGAATTTCCGAAAACTTTGGGAGAACAAAGTCAGCTTGGCTCAAGTTGATAACACACAATTTGTTTCGGGAATAGGTTACAGATTTGATTTACGTGTGAGGTGGTAGTTAATTATGGCATTGAATATTGAAAGCATCGTTAATAATGCCAGAAGTGTTTTACGCGGAGAGGCTTTAGGCTCTGTGAAATTTTTAGCGGTTTTGCTTGCAACTTTAGTTGTATGGGTAGGAGTTTCGATAGTGAACGGTCAAGCATCTCAAAGTCTTGCCAACTTAAAATCACAGCAGGGACGATGGCACACTCTTTTAATTTTGGCTGATGAATATAAATCTCTTGCTCCTTCAACCAACACTCGAAATTCAAACAGAAATGTCGATGTTCCTACGGTATTTGCTCAGGTCTCTGAAAGAATGCAGCTCGGAAGCAGAGTGAACAGAATTACACCTGACGGCCGAAATCAATCAGTTGAAATTAACAGGTTATATGCCGAAGAATTTGCCGAACTTCAAAAGCAGCTTGCAAGTCGCGGAGTAAGATTTATAGCGGCTGAATTACGAGCTTTACCTGCGGGCAAAGAACGTTTAATGACTGTTTCGGCGATTATAGGACCGGTGAATTAATAATGAAGCGTTCACTAATAAATATCGTAAAAATTTTATTGTTTATCGTAGGATTTTTCTTTGCTCTTTATTTTTTCATGGAGTGGAGAGAATTAGGGAAATTTTCAATGTCACTTGCCAGTTCACAGCTTGAAAGGCGTGGAATGAGGTTAAATTATTCCGATGTTTCAGGTGAAGATGACGGTTTCACTGTAAACAATATGACCCTTAACGGCCTTGCTAATATTTCGTTCTCATCAATTACAATCAGACCGAAATTTATAAATTCGATTTTAAGTTTAGGAGCAGTTTGTGATATAAGTTTTAAGGGCGGAAGCGTAAGGCTGGGACAAAATATGAATTTCGGCGACGGAAGTTTTTTACTGACAGCAGGCAGAAATCAAATTATTCTTGAAAATTTAAGAACTAACGGAGATTTTTCGGTAAACGGTTATATAACGTTTGATCCTGCTACTATGAGGCTCGCAAATTCTGAAGCAAGGTTTGATGTCCCTGAAGAATTCTCACGAAACATGGACACTCTTAAAAACTTCATACCATTAACACAAGAAGGTGGAAGATGGTTCTTGAGGCGTAAATAATTTATATAGAGGTGAAAATATTATGTTTGAAAAATTAAAAGGTGCTTTTTCGATTTCAAATTTAAGATCAAAATTCAAGAGTAAACCTGAGAAAAATTTTGATGAGGAGAAAGAACAGAATACCAGCAAATTTTATACGGCATGGCTTTTAATTCTTCCGTTATTTATAGGTTTAGCTGTCGGAAAATTAACAAGCGTAGGAGTTGGTTATGCTTTTGATTTTTTCGCAGGCTCTAAAGGCTTAAACGATGTCGCAGTTACTGGAGCACGTGAAAATTCAGCAGCAGAGGAAAAACAAAGAGGGCTTGACGGATTTTTAGATGCAAATCCTTTCCATATATCACCGCAGCAAGCTGATATGGTCGCTGAAGCCCCCAAAACTGAAGAAGTTAAAGTTGAAGAACCTGATACAGGACTTGAAGATTTAATTTTGCGAGGGACTTTACCCGGAATTGGCGCATGGATTGAAAATAAAGGTAAAACGAGTTTGTTGTTAGTAGGAAAAAATATTGACCGTTACAAATTAATGAGCGTTAAATACAGCGAGGCGGTTTTCAGGAGAGGTAAACAATCCGTAACTAAATATATCACTTACGGGCCTGTTGCTTCAAAATCAACTCCCGAACCTGTTCAACGTCAAGCACCCGTGCAGGCAAATGAACCTCCTTCATCGTCAATAGGCAATGTTGTCGCTGCGGATCCTTCAGGCCGTGAAGGTGAAATTTCAAGCGAAACTGTTAATCAGCTCGTTCAAAATCCTTTTGATGAATTAAAGCGAATTAGAATTAGACCTAGTGATAAATCAGGAGGACTTGAAGTTCAATGGATTCAAAATGACAGCATCTTGAAACGTCTCGGTGTTCAAAAGGGCGATATAATCCGTTCGGTCAACGGCATTCCGTTCACAAACATGGGCGATATTGCAAACTCAATTAACTCCTTAATGAACTCTGAACGTTTTGATGTTGAAGTTACAAGGAGCGGAAAACCTGCGGCACTCCGTTATGTAGTTCGCTAAAATTTTTGTCATGAGGAAAAATTCAGGATTTACATTAATGGAAGTTCTTGTTTCAGTTGCAATAGCCGGGCTTGTAATTTCGGCAGGCTTCAGGCTTGTCGGAATGTCTTATAAGCTCATGGGAGAATTGCAATCTGAACGGGATTTAATTTCAGCGGCTCAAAATATTTGGCTGCGATTCAGAATTGATGATAGTATGTCAGATAATGGAACTGATGACAAGAATAATATAAAATGGAGCGCAGAGCGTAAATCAGTTCCTATTGATCAGGATTATGAGCTGAAATTCAAGCGTGTAACCGTAACGGTAGGGGAACGTTCAACAGTTATATATGTTGCTGAATGAAATGATTTTGTAGTATCATTTGAATAAAGTAAGCTCTATAAATATAAATAAGGGATGTTAGGATTTTGAACTTAAAGAAAATTTCGTTAATATTAATTTTTACATTAACTTTTACTTCATTGTCGGAAGGCGCAACAAGACGTACTTCTACTCAGCAAGCCACGCAGCCTTCATTAAGTAATTCGGGAGATATGAGTCCCGAAGAAGAAAAGGCGTTAATTGAAGCTGCTCAAGCGATGAAACGTTCGGGGCTTGTACAGTTTAATTTTAAGGATATGGATTTAGTCAGATTTATGAGATTTATGTCTGAAATTTTGAACGAGAATATAATCGTTCCTCCGAACGTAAACTCAAAAATCACGATAATTTCTCCTCACCCCGTAACTATAAGAGAATCGCGGCAAATTATGCTTTCAACTCTTCAGATGTATAATTTCTCGCTTCAAAATATGGGAAGTTATTCAATCGTTCGTCAGGGCGGTGTAAGTCCTTCTCCAAACGTTTACAGAGGAAGAACAGGGCCGGGATACGGTGAAGAAACTGTTACGTATATCGTGCCTCTTGATTATGTGAGCGTCGAAAGTGTTATGCCTGCTTTACAACAAGCATTCGGACAGGCTTTAATAGTTTTGCCCGTTGGAAACGGCAAGGATATTTTGTTACAAGGACGAGCTACTGATGTTAATAAGGGCGTTGATCTTTTGCGGAAAATGGATACACCTCAAAGCGCAAGAATGAGCCGAACTTATGAGCTTCAATACGGTGATGCAGGAACAATAGCCGCTCAATTAAACGCAATCGCTCAATCAAGCGGGCCCCTTCAAGGTCTTTCAGCAATTCCGGATCTTCCAAGCAAAAAAATCATAGTTATCGGAAGTCGCAGCGCCATTGACCAAGCTACGAAAATCATTAAGGAACTTGATATTGATTCAAAGATTGGCGATTTTCATATTTACAAACTCAAAAATATCGACGCTACGGCAGCCTCTGAACAGGTTGCAAAAGTTTTGGCTTCAACAGCTACGATGTTAGGGGCTGACGCAGCTAAATTTCCCGCAACGGTTGTTCCTGATGTCGCTACAAACAGCTTAATTTTTGCAGCAACTCAAAGACAATTTGATTCTCTTGTGCCAATTCTTGACGCTATTGATGTTCAGCCCAGACAGATTTTATTGCGAGGTTTCATAGCTGAAATTAACGTTACTAATCTTGAAAATAACGGTATAGATTGGTCAATAGTCGGCGGTCATTTATGGGATAACCTGTTATTGGGCGGTAACATGTCTCTCGGTGAAAATACGGTTCCTTCACAATTCATGACATGGTTCAACGACTTATCGAAACGTGAAGAACTTTTAGATCGAAACGGCTCAACTTACAGCATAACAAATTATCACCCTATGGGCTTAATGTACGCAACAATAGATTTGTTAAAACGCTACGGTGCTGTAAATATTCTTTCAGTTCCCCGGTTGATGTGTACGGATAACAAAGAAAGTTCGTTCCAAGTAGGTCAGGTTATTCCAGTAATGAAAGGTTCGACATCGGAGCTTTCAAATCCAAGTGCCGTTCAAAATAATTATGATTATAAAGACACGGGTTTAACTCTCACTGTTACGCCTCATATCAGAAGCGGAAATCTTGTTGCTATGGATATAAAACAAACTACTGAAGATGTTATGACGGCTCCCGGAGTTACAACGCCTATAACATCAAAACGTGAAGTTAATACTTCCGTAATTGTCGGAGACGGTGAGACAATAATTTTGGGCGGTATGATAAAAGAAACCGAACGTTCAATGAAACGAAGAACTCCTGGTCTTTCATATATTCCGTTAATCGGTAGCTTGTTCCAGAAAATTTCAAAGGAGAAAGAGAAAGTTGACTTTGTAATTTTCCTCACTCCTCAAATAATTGAAGATCCGATTGAAATGAGAGGAGCTACATTAAGGGCATCAGGTTTCACGGATAAATTCGTATCGCCTGACAATGACATAATAATCAATATGCCTATGCCGTCTTATGCAAGAAGCGAACTTGTTAGTATTGATATAAGCCCTGTTGAAGCTGATATTGACGCAAGATTTAGAGAGCTTTATCAAAAGAGCCTCAAGAGAAGGTAATTTAACATGGCCGAAAAAGAAAAAACTCTTCCGCCATTGCCTGAAGCTAAAGATGTCTCAAATTTATTGCCTGAAGGCATGGGACTTGATATTCTAAGGCAGTCGGGAATAGTTCCTTTGAGAATTCAAGACGGGGTTTTAGTTGTAGGAGCTTCAAATTTTGATTCTTGGCAAAAAGCTCAAATGTTGGGAACTGCTTTAGGCTATCCTATTGATCTTGAAATTCATGATGAAAAAGACATTGGCGATTTGCTTCATACTCTTTACGATTTAAGGAGCGTCGCAGCCGATGAAGCAGCTAAAAATATCGAAGGCATTGACGATATTGACGATTTAACGCGTGAAGATGTTTTGAGCGATTCCGTTGATGTTCCTGTTATAAGGCTAGTGAACGGATTGTTCGTTGACGCTTTGAGACAGAGAGCTACGGATATTCACGTTGAACCTTATGAAGATGAAGTTTTGATACGCTTCAGAATTGACGGAGTTTTGCAGGACAGATTAAGGCTTCCGCGTTCAAATCAGGCACCTTTAACAAGCCGAATTAAAGTTATGTCCCGAATGGATATTGCTGAACACATGGCACCTCAGGACGGCAGAATCGGAATTACTCTTGGAGACAGAGCAGTTGATATTCGTGTAGGTTTAGTTCCGACTCAATACGGCGAAAGAATTGCAATGCGTTTGCTTGATAAAGGACACGGATTAATGACGCTCGAAGACTTGGGAATGGAAAAACGTGAGAGAACGATTATGGACGATTTAATCCATAGACCTCACGGAATGATTTTGTTTACAGGCCCTACGGGGTCAGGAAAATCAACGAGCCTTTACGCAATTCTTCAAGCACTCGCACGCCCTGAAGTTAATATTATTACAGTCGAAGATCCTGTTGAATATGCTTTGCCCGGTGTCGCTCAAATTCAGGTTAATGAAAAAGCCGGAGTAACTTTTGCTTCAGCCTTACGTTCAATTTTGCGTCAAGACCCTGACATCGTAATGATAGGAGAAATGAGAGACTTTGAAACGGCTCATATCGGAGTTCAGGCTTCATTGACGGGACATTTAGTTCTCTCTACGCTTCACACTAACGATTCTATAAGCGCAATAATCCGACTTGTCGATATGGGAATTGAGCCTTATTTAGCTGCAAGCTGCATGATTGGAACAGTAGCTCAAAGGCTTGCGAGGCGTTTATGTCCGAATTGCCGTAAACAAATCACCCCTCCGGCCATGATGGCTAAACAAGGATTAACAAGGGCGTTTGCTCCTGTAGGCTGTTCTCAATGTCATAACACAGGTTATCGAGGCCGTGTAGGACTTTATGAACAGTTTGTAATAAACGAGGAAATTCAAGAGGCATTTGTTGCAGGAGCAGCAGCTTCAAAATTGCGTGAGATTGCGAGAAAAAGCGGTTTCAAAACTTTATGGGAAATCGGATTATCGGCTGTTCAATCGGGTTTAACATCTCCTGATGAATTAGCAAGAGTTGCAGGTGAGGATTAAAATAAATGCCGTACTTTAATTATTCAGGTTACGATTCAAAAGGCAAAAGCACTAAAGGCACAATAGAAGCAGCTTCATCAATTCAAGCTGTTGACCGTTTAACGGAACGGGGAATTGTTGTTGTTGATGTCAAAATTGCAGAGGAGAAAAAAGGTAAAGTTAAAATCAAAATGCTTTCTCTTGAGCTTCATATATTCTTTTGCAGGAGTATTGCTTCGTATTTGAAGTCAGGTTTGCCTTTAGCTGATGCTCTCAGGATAATGTCAAAACAAACTCGTGATAAAGTTATGAAGCCTGTTATGGAAAAATTATTAGCTGAAGTTCAAGGCGGTAGAAAATTTCACACGGCATTAGCTGAGAGCGGAGCATTTCGTGAAAGTTTATGGAGAGTTGCTGAATCAGGTGAACAGAGCGGAACTTTAATTTCTGTTTTAACTGAAGCCGCGGACGAATTCAAACTCGAAGATGATCTCAAACGAAAAATCAGAGGCGCAATGACTTATCCGATAGTTATGGCGGTTGTTGGAGTTGGAGTTGTAGCTTTTATGCTGACGTATGTAGTGCCGAAAATTTCAGAGCTGTTTGAAGATATGAATCAGACTTTGCCATTGCCTACAAGAATTTTGATAGCGATGTCGGACTTTTTAGGGAATTATGGATTGTGGCTTTTGATAGCGTTCACGGTGTTTTTGATAATCATGAAAAAAACTGGAAAAACAATCACGCTTCCGTTCATGAAAGGCATTAGAGACGAATTAAATTTAGCTCTCGTTATGTCCCACATAAGCACATTGTTAAAGTCGGGAATACCTTTAGTTTCAGCATTGAAGATGGCTTCATCAATGGATACTAAGAGCCAGCGTTGGCTTGATGCAGCCGAAATGGTAAAGGCAGGCCATAAATTCGAGAAAGCTCTAGAGAAAATCGGAATGCCTGAAGATACCGTTGCGATTGTAAGAGTTGGAGAAATGGGAAGTGATTTATCAGGAGCATTAACTAACATATCACAGCAATCTCGTGAGAACGCCCAATCTAAAATGGAAAAATTATCAACCTTAATGGAACCTATAATGGTTTTAGGTTTAGGAGTTTCAGTTGGTTTTATAGTTTTGGCTATACTTACTCCGGTCTTTGACTTGGCAGGTATTGTAAAATAAAATTTTTAGGAGGTATTATTTATTATGAAAAAACGTTCAGGTTTTACACTCATTGAAATAATGGTTGTCGTTGTAATTTTGGGACTTTTAGCAGCTCTTGTTGTACCGAGAATCGGCCCTCAAGTTGCAGAAGCTCAACGAACTACAGCAGCAACACAAATTCGCTCGATTGAAGACGCATTGGAAATGTATCGAATGCACAACGGCTTTTACCCTTCAACATCGCAAGGGCTTGAAGCACTTGTTACAGCTCCGACAACTTCACCTGTTCCGAAACGTTACGCTCAAGGCGGCTATCTGAAAAAAGTTCCCGATGATCCTTGGGGCAATCCTTATGTATATCGTAACAATAACGGCCGCATTCAAATTATCAGTTACGGGCCTGACGGTGAAGAAGGCGGAGAAGGCGTTAATGCGGATATATCAAACGAGGAATAATGAGCAAAAAGGGTTTTACACTCGTTGAAATTTTAATCGTTATATTTATTGTGGGGGTACTAGCGACTGTGTTAGTACCTCGAATTTCATTTTATTTCGAACCTCCTGCTGCAATTCTTCAAAGGACAATCGAAGAAGCTTCAGATAAATCACTTTCAGGTATTCCCGTTCGATTATCAATTAAAAGTGAAGGAGCTTCAAAGCGAGGTTATATTGTTGCTGAAGGATTAATGCAAAGGGAAGTTGAAGAGAACAGTTTAAGCGCATTTTTGGGAACTAATGTGAACCGCCCTGTAGTCCTTGAATGGCAAACGCTGAAAATGAAAAACCTTCCCGAAAATTCAGGTTGGAAATTTGAACCCGAGATAATTTATTTTTACACTGACGGTTCTTGCTCACCGGCAAAAATTTCATGGCTTGCCGAAAATTCTTATGAATCTCAAGCGGATAATTATATTCTTACAGTAACAGGTTATTGCACACCACTCGAAAAAAAATAAATTATGTGTTATAGTTTTCTCGGCTCTCCTGTACGGCTTCCATGCTGGCAGGGAATTAAACAAGAAGCATAACTCTGAATATTGAAATTGAAAAAAATCAGGGAGACTTATTGTAAATTGAGCCGCCCTGATTTTTTGCGGCAAAAAACGAAAGGAGGAGGAATTTTGCCGGATAACGAAAACACACCTCGTGTAAATGAGGAAATATCAGCGTCGCAAGTTCTTTTAGTTGACGAGAACGGGGTGAAAGTCGGAACTGTAAATACTGTTGATGCTATACGAATGGCAATGGAACACTCTTTGGATTTAGTAGAGGTAGCCCCTATGGCACAACCGCCTGTTTGTCGAATAATGGATTTCGGGAAATACAGGTACCAATTACAGAAAAAAGAAAAAGATGCCCGAAAAAAACAAAAAGTTCAGGCACTCAAGGAAATTAAAATGCGGCCGAAAATTGATGACCATGATTTTGATTTTAAGACTAAAGCCGTTAAAACTTTTCTTGAGAGCGGACATAGGGTTAAAGTCTCAGTCTTCTTCAGAGGACGTGAGATGTCATTCTTAAACAAGGGTGAGGAAGTTTTGAACCGTGTTATCGAACAATGCGAAGATGTCGGTAAATGCGAATCAAAACCTATGATGGAAGGCAGATATATGAGAGTGTTATTAACTCCTCTGACCTCAACAACAAATACTAATAAGCAACAGCCATCAAAAACAAAAGGAGAATAAATATTTATCATGGCAAAGCAGAAATTAAAATCACATTCAGGAGCTAAGAAGCGTTTCTTCAAGACGGCTTCAGGGAAATTTGCGTACAGAAAATGCAGCAGGTCTCATATTCTCGTGCATAAAAAACAATCACGTATGCGCAGATTAAAAGAGACAGGTTACGTTACTGAAACATTAACAGAGCAGATGAGACATTTACTCCCGTATGACTAGAAAGGACTTGATGAATTATGAGAGTTAAGGGTGCATCACAAAGCAATCAAAAGCGCAAAAAGTTATTCAAAATCACAAAAGGCTATTGGGGTCAACGTAAAAATGTTTACCGCAGAGCAAGAGAGGCATATTTAGCGTCATTATCACGAGCATATGTTGACCGTAAACGCAAGAAGAGAGATTACCGCCAATTATGGATTACACGTATCAGTGCAGCAGTTAGAGCTGAAGGAATGACATACAGCGTTTTCATGAACGGTCTGAAGAAAATCGGAATTACAATGAACCGCAAAATGTTATCGGAGCTTGCGATTCATGATGCTAACGGTTTCAAGGAACTTGTTGCGAAAGTAAAGGCCGCCTTATAAATGCCCGAACTTAACGAATTAAATATTAATGCCGTAAAAGAATCGTTCAAAGAGGCATTAAAAACTGTAACAAATTTAGCAGGACTTGATGATTTACGCGTAAGATTTACCGGTAAGAAGGGAGATCTTACGCTTTTATTAAGGTCGCTGGGAAAATTACCTTCGGAACTCCGAAAAGAAGCAGGTATCGAATTAAACAAGCTCCGTGATGAAATTGAACATGCTATCGACATTACCGGCAAAAAAATCCGTGATTCCGAAAATGAGAAGCAGGAAGTTTCACAGCGTATTGACGTAACATTGCCCGAAAAAGGAAGAGTTTCAGGAGCTTTCCACCCTGTAATTCAAACTATGCACGAAATAGCAAATATAATGCAGGGTTTAGGCTATTCCGTAGCTGGCGGCCCTGAGATCGAAGAGGAATTCTATAACTTTGAATGCCTCAACGTCCCTAAATGGCATCCGGCCAGAGACATGCAGGATACCTTCTATGTGGATGTGGAAACGCTTTTAAGAACACAGACCACTGCCATTCAGATGAGAGCATTGGAAGCAGGAAAACATGTGATATGCGAATCACCACTTTCGTTGAACTCCAAACAATCTGAGGAACTATTGGAACTTGCACATATGAAAGGGCTTGTTCTTGCAGACGCAATTAAAACAGAATTTCTCAATCTTGCAAGAAATCTGTATGAAAGCAATATCCCTGTACATTTAAGGCCGGGCGACTACGACACCATAAAGTCCATCTTCAGTATCCCGGATGAAACGGCAAAGGCCATGTATGTTCAGATGCGTTATAATCTCCCGTTAGGAAGTGAAGAATCAGAACTCTTTTTAGCGGCCCTTGAGCCGCTTTATCCTCTCTTTCTTTCCGAAGAAATCGAGACCGCTGATGAAAAAAAATTAAAAGTGTCCTTAAGCTATACCT
>CALBPU010000078.1 GCA_937899395.1 uncultured Fretibacterium sp. | reverse complement strand
TCTCGTGAAAATTCATGAATTCACGAGATAAATGGAAAACAGTTTGGCTATCACAACGAACAGTAATGGTGAAAGCCCAATGTTTACTTTGTTTGTGGTAATCCATTCATATGGGTGAATATCAGAGAACAAAGAAATCTATCTTGCGATTATCTTGTGAAGAACAAGTTTCATGAACTGTATTTTAAAAAACATTTACAGGGGAGGCAGATTGATGGCGTATTTTGAAATGCCGGTCGACGATTATCAAAGACAGTATGCGGAAAAGTTGGAATATCTGATGTCCAACTGGGAAAATGAAATCGTTGAATTCAAAGAGGCCAAGGTCTCTCTGGATACTGATGAAATCGGACGGTACTTTTCTGCACTGAGCAATGAAGCAAACCTCCGGCAGCAGCAGAGCGGATGGCTGATATTCGGTGTCAGTGAAACAAAAGAGAAGCACTTGGTTGGATCACATTTCAAAGAGGGATCAAAATCACACCTTGAAAAATTCAAGGGTGAAATGGTCAGGATTGAAAAACTCATAAATGAAGGATTGAAAGATTATCCGAATTTTCTCGGTATAGATTTCTGCGATGTAAACGCAAATGGTATACAAATTCGTGGGCATCATAAAGAAATCACTACACATACATACGGAAATCAACCAACAATCAAGTACGATTTTACAAACAAGAATGAAGTTATAAATCTGAAGTCCCTTTGAAACTTTTGGCTTATTTTCATCGTTTTTAGCTTCTTCAAGTGCTGTATCGTCAACCGTAAGACCGAGTTTTTTAATTCTTCTATTCTGAATACCGCTCATAAGGAAAGCAATGACAAATGTAATAACAAGCATTGCACCCTGAACAGGAAGCAATCTGTGCCATAAAATATTCGGGTCTGTTTCAAGAACCGTAGCGGCTCTGATTGTAGGGCCTCCCCAAGGACAGACGTTCATAACTCCGATAGCAACGCAGATTAAAAGCATTAATGCCCTGTTGTCCATTTTCAGTTTCTTGAACATCGGAAGCATTGCAGTAATCGTAATAATGAATGTTGTAGCTCCTGAACCGTCAAGATGTCCGATGATACCTACTGCAGCTGTTGCGAGCAACACGAGAGTTACGTTAGTTCCGGCTTTTTTGATTAAGAAATTTACAATAGGGTCAAAAACTCCTTGATCGCTCATCAATGAGAAGAACGAAATCGAGAACACGAACAACGAAACCGTTGAAACCATCTTTGAAATTCCCGAAGCTGCGAATTTATTTACAACGAGAGGATCAAATCCCGCAACTAATGCTGCAATCGTCGGAAGTAAAATAAACGCTACTGGAGGAATTACGATTTTCTTGATTAAGCAGATGATTAAAATGAGAACCATTACGAAACCGATTATCGCAAGTTTTGTTGAAGGAGCTGCGGGCGCTTTTTTGTCGGAGGCTTTCGCAGGCTTTAACATGTCCGTGAAAGTTTTGTATTCGTTATCAACAATCTGAGAATATTTTGCGCTGTTTGCAAATCCGGGTCTTTCATCATAACCGCCCTTCTTCAAAAATTCGTTCCAGTTTTCGGAGGCAGT
This sequence comes from uncultured Fretibacterium sp., assembly GCA_937899395.1. Classification (GTDB taxonomy): domain Bacteria; phylum Synergistota; class Synergistia; order Synergistales; family Aminobacteriaceae; genus JAFUXM01. The sequence goes on along the minus strand of CALBPU010000078.1, from coordinate 9,230 downwards.
TACTTTAATAATAGCTTCCTCAAGAGCTTTAACGGCTTCTTTCGGAGTATCTTTTCTCGCAAAAATTCCTCTTTCAGGCCCTATCACTGAATCAATTCCAAGTTCTCCTGCTGCTTCAACGTTCGGATAAGCACTCATTCGTTTTTCAGCAAGAACTAATAACGGCGTAATCTCTCCTGTTGAAATCAAGTCTGAAATTTCATCAGTGCCTGTTACCATTAAATCAATCTGGCCTTCTTTGAGAGCTAAATTCATTCCTGCACCTGTGGGATAATTGACTTCGAGAACATTTAATCCCTCAATGGCTTTCTTGAATGACAGACCGTCAACACCTGTGCTTGTCAACATACCGACTGAAATACTGAACGGGTGAGACTTAACAAATTCACGAAGTTCCGAGAAATTGTTGTAGCCTCTTTCCTCCATTGCCGAACGTGAAGCTGCGATAACGTTGATAGCGTTCACAAGTCTTGCAACAGGGACAAATTCATCTTTGAACTTGAAGGGCATTGCTCCGTTAATATCCATGATGAGCAAACTTTGAGTGCCTAACATGAATGTATAACCGTCAGCAGGCTGTTTCTGAGTATAAACGGCACCGTTTACACCGTTATTTCCTGTAACGTTTACGACTTCAATATCCTGTTCAAGTTCAGCCTTTAAGAGCGGAATAAGGGCACGTAAAGTTGAGTCAGCACCGCCGCCTTCACCCCAAGGGCAAACAATCACAATTTTGTGATCAAACTTGAAAGCTGAAGGAGCAGGATTATTTTCCGCAGGAGCTTCCGTTGCTTCCTCAGCAGTCAAAACAGTAGCGCATAATGATAACGCTAACAGCGAAACAATTAGAATGGAAAAAAATTTTTTCACTAAAATTACCTCACTTTCTGAATCTATAAAAATTTGAATTGAGTTATAAATATTATAATACATAATTCAATGTTTTTTAAGGGCATGCCTAAAACTTGAAAAAAGTCCGGAAAAGCTTTTTACAACTTAACCGGACTTTTTCTTAAAGGAGGTGCGTTATGTGTTTGTTTGAGGAAAAAACTGTTTGCTGTTTTATTCAGCCGGTTTTACTTCTTCAGTGCCGGCTACTTTCTTTAATGCTTCAACCCTTGCCTTTTGAGCTTCAACCTGTGATTCAAGATAAGCAAGCTGATCTTCTTCGGCTTTAACTGATTGATTAAGACGCTCTGAAAATTTTGCTGAAACTTCCTTTAATGCTGCAAAATCGTTCTTGAGATCTGCTACATCAGGCATACCGCCTTGTTCAAGTTTTGTAATTCTTTGTTCAAGAGCGGCAAGCTGGGTTTGAACTTCTTCAAGTTTCGGAGTGAATTTGCCCTGTAAAATCGTCCACATAATATTGAGTAACAATATTATGCAAACAACACCGATGATTATCAGTTTCTTTTTATCAGTAGCTTTAGTGGTATTCTTAGCACTCATAAAATTTTCTCCTTTCATCTATAACAAAAGAGGCTCGAAATTTTCCAATTCTCAAGCCCCCGTAGTTTTTATAACAATTACTTAACTTCGACATCAGCGCCGGCTTCGGCGAGTTTCTTCTTGATTTCTTCAGCCTCTTCTTTTGATACGCCCTCTTTAATGTTCTTCGGGGGATTGTCAACAAGCTCTTTTGCTTCTTTAAGGCCGAGTGATGTAATCTCACGTACAGCTTTAATGACAGCGATTTTATTTGCGCCTGGTCCTTTGTAGACGACATCAAACTCTGTTTTTTCTTCTGCTGCGGGGGCTGCTGCACCTGCACCAGGCATTGCTGCCATCATAACGGGAGCTGCTGAAGCTGAAACTCCGAACTTTTCCTCAAGAGCCTTTACAAGTTCTGAAAGCTCAAGTACCGACATGTCTTCAATAACCTTAATAATTTCTTCGTGTGTCATAATAAATAATTCCTCCAAAATAATTTAATACAAAATAAATTTTAATTTCAAATTTAATTACGCTGCAGTGCCTTCTTCTTTTTTGTCTCGAATTTGTGCAAGGCATGTAACGAAATTCCTGATAGTACCAGAAAGAACATTGACAAGTCCCGAAATCGGAGCTGCAATAGTTCTGACAACCTGCGCTCTGAGGACATCTTTTGACGGAAGATCCGCAAGAGCCATGACCTGATTAAGATCCAACTGCTGATTTTCAAGGATACCGCCCTTCAAAATGAAAGCTTTTTGTGATTTATCGTTAGCATATTCCTTGAGAACTTTAGCGACGCTTACGGGATCATCATAGCACAGTGCGAAAATATTCGGCCCGCTCATTAAAGCCTCGTTAAGCTCTGATAAACCTGCTTCTTTCATTGCAATCTTGAAGAGAGTATTTTTAGCAATTTTCAACTCTCCTCCGGCCTGCCTGACTTTTGCCCTTAAAGCTGTACTCTGAGCAACCGTCATTCCTCGATACTCACCTACAAAAACCGCTTTGGTCTTTGAGAGTTTCTCTTTCAGTCCGTCAACAAGTTCGTATTTAATTTTTGCCGGCATGTTTTTTAATTTCACCTCCTTTCAAAATCAAAAACTCCCCTGAAATTTTTCATAACAGGAGAGCGTTAATATCACGTCGAATTTTATCTCTCCTGAGCAGGATTATTAAACTTTTCAGTCCCTGCTGTCTTAGGAATTTTAACGAAAAATTTTTACAGTGCTAATTCTTTCTGCGCTAATGCAGGATCAACTGCAATTCCCGGTCCCATCGTAGGAGCTATTGCGATGCTCTTAACGTAAGTTCCTTTTACTGAAGCCGGACGTACTCTGTAAATTGCCTGTAACAAAGCTTTTACATTGTCATAAAGATCATCGGCCGAAAAATCTCTTCTTCCTGCTGCATTATGAGTAATTCCTGCTTTATCGGCTCTAAATTCAACTCGTCCTGCTTTAATCTCTTTAACTGCACTTTCAAGCTCAAATGTTACCGTACCGGTTTTGGCACTGGGCATTAAACCGCGAGGGCCTAAGACTTTTCCGAGACGGCCTACTGATTTCATCATATCGGGTGTTGCGATAACAGCGTCGAAGTCCATAAATCCCCCTTGAATCTGCTGAACAATATCTTCTCCGCCGACAATATCTGCTCCAGCGTCCTGAGCCTCTTTGAGTTTTTCGCCCTGAGTGATTACGAGAACCTTTTTCGTAACACCTGTACCGTGAGGCAATGAAACAGTGCTTCTGACCTGTTGATCAGCGTGTCTAGGATCAATTCCCAAACGAACATGAACTTCAATGCTCTCATTAAATTTTGCTGTTGCTATTTCCTTGAAAAGGTCAACGGCTTCACGAAGTCCGTATAATTTTCCAGCTTCGATTTTAGCTGCTGCTTCTCTGTAACGTTTGCTTCTTTTCATACTTTACCTCCTGTGGTCTGCGAGTATTTTAACAAAACTCTCCCACTTGCCCCATTAATCGACTACTTCAAGCCCCATTGAGCGTGCAGTACCTTCGATCATTCGCATAGCCGCGTCAACGTCATTAGCGTTAAGATCTTTCATTTTAAGCTCTGCGATCTCACGAACTTTAGCTTTTGCGATTTTTCCTACTTTGGTCTTATTAGGAACTCCTGAACCTGACTCGATACCTACAGCCTTTTTAAGCAATACTGCTGCCGGAGGTGTCTTTAATTCAAACGTGAAACTTCTGTCGGCATAAACTGTAATTACCGCAGGGATAATTAATCCGGCCTGATCTGAAGTTTTAGCGTTAAACTGTTTGCAGAACTCCATAATATTAACACCGTGCTGACCAAGCGCGGGACCTACGGGAGGTGCTGGAGTTGCTTTTCCGGCCGGTAACTGCAATTTTACCTGCCCTACGACTTTCTTAGCCATGATAAAAATTTTTCCTTTCTGTTACATCTATTAATCGCAAAAAAATTTTTGCCAACCGTTATATTTTTTCTAAGGCTTTGTAATCCGTCTCTAAAATAGCTCCGCCGAGAACTTCGCTCTTAAATCTTACGCGATTCTTTTTCGTGTTAATATCAACAACCGATCCCGTGAAGCCTTTCATTTCTCCTTCAGCTATAACTCTTACGGTATCTCCGGCCTTCAGATCGAATTCGACTTTAGGATCTTCATTGCCCTTTTTCATTCCGGACATGATCCTGTCAACTTCTTCCTGAGACAAAGGTATAGGGTGAGTGCCTGCACCTATGAAGCCCGTTACACCGGGAGTATGTCTGACTGCGTACCATGACTGCTCATCAAGAATCATTTCCACCATTACATAACTCGGATATATTTTTCGGGTTACTTCACGGCTTTTTCCGTCCTTAACGATAACTCGTGTTTCAGTCGGAACAAGAACATTAAAAATCTTGTCCTGCATGTTCATAGCTTCAATACGCTGACGTAAATCGGCTTCAACCCGTTTTTCATAGCTTGCATACGTTTGAACAACGTACCATCGACGATCGCCCGGCATCTTGACTTTTAACCCAGAAGTGCGCGGAAAAGCCACGCAAGAATAAAATCAATAAGTCCCAGATACAAGGATACACAAAGCGTGAAAACTATTACAACTAATGTCCAATACCATATTTGCCTTCGTGTCGGCCAAGTAACTTTTTTGAGTTCGGCCTTTGCTTCTCTTATAAAATTTTTAAGCGAAGACAATTTACTTGGTTTTTCTGCTGCTTTTGCCATTTCTATTTTGTCCTCATAAAAAAATGGCAGGCCCGGCAGGATTCGAACCTGCAGCCCCCGGTTTTGGAGACCAGTGCTCTGCCAGTTGAGCCACGGACCTGCGTGAAAACTACGGGAGATATTCTATAACAGGTTTAGAAATTTTGCAACTCTATTTTGATTCTTTGTGAAGCACCGAAGCGTTGCACCATTTGCAATATTTCTTGAGTTCAAGCTTCTTTGACTGCTTTTTTTTGTTGACAGTCGTTACATAATTTCTTCTTTTACATTGTGTACATGTCAATCCGACTATATCCGCCATTTGAAAAAATTCCTTTCTGCATTTTGTTTAATCAAAAATTAAAACTTGATTATTTTAACACAAAAAATTTTTTCAGCTTGACAAAATTATTAATTCGTTATAAGTTTTTTACGTCAAACAAATTTATGAATTATTAAACCGGTAAAATATTCAAGTAAATTATTTTGATAACAACAAATAAAAATTTTAACGGAGGTTTTTCAAATGGCAAAAGTTTTAGTGGTATATGTAACAACGACAGGCAACACTGAAAAAATGGCTAAAGCTATCGTTGAAGGTGCAAAAGGTGCAGGTGCTGATGTAACATGCAAAACAGTAGGCGATGCTACAGTTGCGGAACTTGCTAATTATGATGTAATTGCTTTCGGTTCTCCGGCAATGGGCGCGGAAGTTTTGGAAGAGGCCGAAATGGAACCGTTCTTCAGCGAGGCAATCGGAACTTTGAGCGGGAAAAAAGTTGCGGTGTTCGGTTCATACGATTGGGGCGACGGCGAATGGTTAAGGACTTGGGAAGAACGAGTTAAAGACGGCGGCGCAGTTTTAGTCGGAAGCGTTAAAGCACATCTTGAACCCGATGATGATGCAATAAAAGAGTGCAAAGATTTCGGAGCAAAATTAGCATAATTAAATTTCATTTTTTCAAAAAAATTCAAGCCTTCTGTTAATCTTGACGGAAGGTTTTTTTTATGCTATATAAAATTATCTTCGTAACTTCACAAAAACTTTATTAATTATAGGAGTGATTTATTATGAAACACAAATTTTTTTCGTTGTTATTGTCGTGTTTGTTAATCGCATTCACGGCTTCGGGAGCTTGGGCGGTTGTCTACGGTCAATCAGGCTACGAGTTGCAGGGCTACGACGAGTCAACAGCATGGGAAATTAATTCGGCGGCTGTTCTTGCTAAGATTAGAGACGATGTTAATGCAGGGAAAGAACTTACAAAGGGAGGATATTTCAAACTTACAAAAGATATTGATTTAACAGGTTATACGGATTGGGACGCTATAGGAGGTTATAGGGGAGGATTATATCACGATTCGCAGCCTTTCAAAGGGCATTTTGACGGTAACGGACATACAATAAAAGTAAAGATTTCAAAAATTCAGCTTATAGATGAACTTCCGTGGGAAAGTTATTGCGCCTTATTCGGTGTTGTTACGGGCGACGGATCAATAAAAAATCTTAACGTTGAAGGCAGTGTAAGTTTTTCGGCAAGAACTATGGTAGAACGTTTTTTTGTCAGCGGTATTGTGGCTTACCTGTGCGGAGGAACTGTTGAAAATTGCAAGTTTGACGGTTCCGTTTCGGCAACAGATTTATATGATAATTATGCAAATGTTTATACGGGCGGAATTGTCGGTTATGCAGGCGGTTACGGAGGTTTTTACGGAAGCAGTGAGATAGAGTATTATTCTATTATAAAAAATTGCAAGGTCGGTTCTAAATCAGCAACAACTATAAAGTCCAACGCCCGAGGTTATTTCGAGGATAGTATTTGTGCAGGCGGAATTACGGCATATTTTGAGGATAGTCATAACAGAAGCGTAATGAGCGGAAACTGGGCAAAGGTTACACTGAATGCAGGTTCTGAAGGTAAAACAGGAGCTATTTTTGCATGTCGCAGCGGTTTTCAGGGAAAAGTCTCCGACAATACCGAAGTTGACCCTAACGAATCCGAAGAACCCGAAGAACCAGATCCGCTCGAAATTACAGGAACATTCAAAGGCGCAACACTCAATACAAGTTACAACGGAAGCGCAACCGTAACAGGCGGAACAGCTCCCTATAAATGGACAAAGAGCGGAGTTCCTACTGGAATGACTTGTAAGGCTTCTGGCGCTACGATTAAGCTCTCAGGAAAACCGACTGAAAAAGGGACTTACAAATTCAAAGCTACTGCAACTGATGCAAACAAAACCAAAATTTCAAAGACCTTCAAGATTGTCGTAGCTGCTAAACCAACGTTAAAAGGAACTTTTAATGGTGCGACGTTGAGCACAAGTTACAGCGGAAGTGCAACTGTAACAGGAGGAACAGCTCCTTATACTTGGACAAAAAGCGGTGTTCCTACTGGCATGACTTATAAGGCTTCAGGTGCAACAGTGAAATTATCAGGCAAGCCCACGAAAAAAGGTTCTTACAGCTTCAAAGTTACCGCAAAAGATGCAAACGGTGCTTCAGTCTCAAAGACCTTCAAAATTACAGTCGCCGCAAAACCGACATTAACGGGAACTTTCAAAGCCGGAACAGTCGGGACAAGTTATTCTGGTACAGCAACCGTAACAGGAGGAACAGCTCCTTATACTTGGAAACAAAGCGGAAAACCTGCGGGATTAACTTTCAAAGGCTCTGGAACAAAGGCAACTCTTTCAGGCAAGCCTACTACGGCCAAAAGTTATACGTTCAAAGTTACTGTTACAGATGCTAACGGTGCTATAGCGACAAAATCTTTCACGATTAAAATTTCTGCTGCAAAATCAACTCTTAAATTCTCAGGAACTTTCCCCGAAGGTACAGAGAACGAAGCTTATAGCGCAAATGTTAAAGTCAGTGGAGGAACTTCACCTTATACTTGGAAGAAGAGCGGAACTTTGCCAGACGGTTTGAAAATCTCGAAAAATTCAACAGGTACGACTGTAAAACTTTCAGGAACTCCGACTAAAGACGGAGAATTCACATTCAAGCTCACTGCTACAGACGCAAAAGGCGTATCACTAACAAAATCTTTCACTGTAATTATTGCAGATGATGATGACGATTTCGATGATTTTGATGACGATGATGATTTTCGTGATTTCAGCGCAAAAACTTCAAAGGACGGAAATTCTCAAAATTATGAACCTGCAACAACAGAATTAAAGATTTTAAGTGAAGATGTTTTATGGCAAGGTGAAGGCAGAGATGATGATCTCTTTGAAGTAAAAGCAAATCAGCCCGTGAGATTTTTAATCGGTGAATGGAGATATGCTAACGGTGCTAAAGCTGAAGTTTCTGCTGAAGATATTGATATTTACGTTGACGATAAAATTATTGAGGGCGTAATAGTTTCAGATGAAGGAGAATTTATAATTCCGTCAGAATTTGTTCACGATGATTTCAAGGTACAGGCAAAAACGCGCGAACTCGAAACAATAGAGTTATTCATCAGCGCGATTGAGCAATAAAATTTTATTATGGAGGTAATCACCATGAAACAAAAAATTTCGCGTTTATTGTTGTCGTGTTTGTTAATCGTATTCACGGCTTCGGGAGCTTGGGCGATTGTTTACGGTCAAGGAGGCTATGAAAATTACGGCTACAATGAGTCTACAGCTTGGGAAATTAATTCGGCTTCAGTCCTTTCTAAGGTAAGAGACGATGTTAATAGCGGAAAATTGAATTACGAATGTTATTTCAAATTAACAAAAGACATCGATTTAACAGGATCAGCATATCAAAAGTGGTCGCCTATAGGAGGAACTCAAACTTCTATTTATGATAATCCTTTATGGACTACTCATTTTCAAGGGCATTTTGACGGCAATGGTCATACAATCAAAATCAATATTTCAGAAATTCTTACTAATCGAAATAAAATTTGCAACGGATTATTCGGAACAATATTAGGCGGAAGCGTCAAAAATTTGAACGTTTCAGGAAACATTGAAGTATACTTGAGAGAATCTGAGGAACTTTATGTTGGAGGTATTGTAGCGTACCTTGTCGCAGGAAAGATTGAAAATTGTAAATTCGACGGAACTGTTACAGCTTCAACACAGACAACAACAGCTTACAAAACTTGCTCAGGTGGTATTGTCGGTTATGCAGGATGGAGCTATCACATTTTTTCAATCAAAAACTGCAAGGTTGGAAGTCAATCAGACACAACCATAAAGGCTACTGTTTCAAGAGGGAAACCTTATGCAGGCGGCATTGTAGGTTATCTTGATGATAATAATTATGAAGGGGATACAAGCGAAGTATCAGGAAACTATTCAAGAGTTTACCTAGAAGGAGGAAATTCAGGTGGTACTTACGGAGGACGAGGAAGGGGAGAAGGTATTGTTGAAAATAACACCGAAGTCGATCCTAAAGAAGAACCTGAACCTGAACCAGATCCGCTCGAAATTACAGGAACATTCAAAGGCGCAACACTTAATACAAGTTACAGCGGAAGTGCAACCGTAACAGGTGGAACAGCTCCCTATAAATGGACAAAGAGCGGTGTTCCTACAGGAATGACTTGTAAGGCTTCTGGCGCTACGATTAAGCTCTCAGGAAAACCGACTG
>CALBPU010000077.1 GCA_937899395.1 uncultured Fretibacterium sp. | reverse complement strand
AATTGCAGAAATTACGGATATTTTTATTTTGGAGGGTTTTTTATGAATTTCATAAAATTAAAATTGGTGGAAGTAAATTTGAACGGCCTGCCCCCTACTGTCAATCAGATGTACAGAAACGCAGGAACTCATATCAGGTACAAAACAAAGAAAACAAGAGAATATCAGGAATACGCTGTCAAAGCTATTAAAGAGGCTAGGCGTATTCCTTGCACTTTTACGGGGCGTGTTGCTCTGGAAGTGCATCTCCATGTTGCAGATAAAAGAAAGTGGGATATTGACAACAGACTCAAAGTTTTACAGGATTGTTTGCAGATGGCTGGCGTGATAAAAGATGATTCGCAGATTGACAGCATTATTGCTGACAGGGTTGATACTTCCGATGAAGCTTGTACTGTTATTGCTGTTATCGGATTACTGGAGCGTCCTAAATTTGAACGAAATGAAGAAGACTAAGAATAACTACTTTTACAAGTTCACGGAAAAATGTCTCTATGAATTTGTTACAAACTGCGCAAAACTTGAAAAACTACAGTATGATTTTGAGTTGCTGAAGTTAAGCGGAGATGTACAGGCGCAAAAGTACGAGCAAAGTTTTTCTCACGGCTCGGTGTCTGATCCTGTGTTTGCTCGTTTGGTCAAACTTGAAAACGCTGAACGAGAGATAAAAAAACTGGAAAGATTGGTCAATCCTGTTAAAAATCTTGTGAGTTATTTTGAGTATTACCCGAGCAGAAAGAATTTTATTTTGCTTAAAATCCTTGAGCTTTATTATTTTGGCGGATATACTGTTGAGGCTGTTTTACAGGATATACACTTTTCACGCTCATGTTTCTTTGAGCAAAAAAAAATTCTTGTCAGAAAGGCTATGAGTTATTTCGGCTTTTAGCCTCTTTTCACTTTTCTTCATTATTAATTATTTCTTCACAAAATCTTCACAAAAAATTCAAGACTTTTTCCGGACTTTTCAAGGACTTTTTTTTGTATGTTTATGGTATACTCATATCATCTCAAAAATGTATTTTAGACTAAAGGAGGCCATAACATGGGTTGACAGAAAAACAAAAACGTTTTGTCGACGAATATCTTATTGACTTAAACGCAACCGCTGCGGCTATCAGAGCAGGATACAGTAAAAGAAATGCCGGGAAAATAGGTTTTGAATTACTAGAAAAAACTAGAATTTCAGAGGCTATTCAGGTTAAAATCAAAGGACGCTCCGAACGCACAAAAATTTCACAAGATGACGTCATAAATGAAATTGCAGATATGGCTTTTCAAGATATTTCTAAAGACATGAACGCGTTTGCCAAATTAAAAGCACTTGAGCTGCTCGGGAAGCATTTAGGTATGTTCACTGAAAAAATCAAAACTGAAAGTGTTGGAACAATGGAAGTTTTATGGAAAAATTAATAGTAGAAATTTCTTATGAACCCAGACCTGTACAAAATGATATTCACCAAGTTATCGACAAAAACAGGTTTACTGTTATCGTTGCTCACAGAAGGCTCGGAAAAACTGTTTGCACTATTAACCAACTCATCAAAAAGGCTGTTACGGATAAATCAGGAGACGGGCGTTACGGTTATGTTGCTCCGTTCCGATCTCAAGCGTTTTACAGCTCCGTTCGGAAATTTCAGAAAAGTAAATGAGAGTGAATTGTCAATAGATTTTTTGATGAATGGGTCTCGTATACGGCTTTTCGGGGCTGATAATCCTGACGCAATGAGAGGTTTATATTTTGACGGCGTTGTGCTTGACGAAGTGGCAGATATGAAGCCTGAAGTGTGGGGAGAAATTATCAGGCCGGCTTTATCGGATCGTAACGGTTGGGCTTGCTTTATCGGAACTCCTAAGGGAGTGAATTTGTTTCATGAGTTATATTCCTTTGGACTATCAGGGCAAAAAGATTGGATTTCAAAAATATACAGAGCTGATGAAACAGGTATTATCTCTGAAGAAGAACTTGAAGCGGCTCGTGCCGTCATGAGCGAAAATCAATACAGGCAGGAATTTTTGTGCGATTTTTCTGCGTCTGTTGACAATATCCTTATCACTATTGATTTAGTCAGCAAAGCCGTTAAACAACAACTGAATCCTGAAAATTTCAGAGGTGCTCAAAAAATTATGGGGGTTGATGTTGCACGTTTCGGAGATGACAGAAGCGTTATTTGCAAGCGTCAAGGTTTGTGGTGTAAAGATGTAAAAATCATTGAAAAAACTGACAACATGACTTTTGCTGGCATGGTAGCCAGAGAAATTGATGACTTTCAGCCCGATGCAGTGTTTGTTGACGCAGGACGAGGCGAGGGCGTCATTGACCGATTGAGACAGCTCGGTTATTCGGTCATGGAGATAAATTTTGGGGCTAAAGCGATTGAACCGAATCGTTATGTTAATAAACGTAGTGAAATGTGGGATAAAGTCAGAGATTGGCTTGAAAGCGGCGGAACAATCCCCAACAATTCAGACCTTAAAACCGAACTTTCAAGTCCTACGTATAGTTTTGACGCAAGAGGGCGCTTTGTGCTCGAACCTAAGGAAAAACTAAAGGAACGAGGATTAAGAAGCCCTGACATTGCGGACGCTTTAGCTTTAACGTTTGCATTCCCGATACAAGTACAAAAAAGGGGGTGGACAAAAGATTGGAACCCGATAGCTGGCAAGATGTAAATACAGATGTAAATACAAAGGAAAAAATCAGAAAAATTTTACTTAACGACATTCAAAGAGCGAACAACTTTTACAACTCAAAAATCGAGCCTACACTACGAACACGACATCAAATTTACGAAGCTGACAGAGCCTATTACAAACAAAGATTTCCAGAAACTAGCAAACAAAGTGATTTCGTTAGTTATGACTTCTGGAGCGTTGTTCAGTGGGCGATACCCATGATCATGAACAGTTTTTTCGGTGGTGATGACGAAGCAGTTGTTATTGTGGGTCGCGGCGAGGAAGACGTTCAAAGGGCGGAATTGCTCAAAGGTTTAATTAACTTCCAGATTATGACCCAGAACAAAGGCTTTTTGCTTTTATGGGATTGGTTCACAGACGCTTTCCAATACAATCTAGGTGCGATAAAAGTTTGGTGGAAGCGCATTGAGGATTGGGGCGAAGAGCAATTTGAGTATGCTGACCAAACAAGGCTGATGATGTTACAAGCCGATGATTGGTGTGAAATCACTGAGATAGGACAGCCTGATATGTTCGGAGGTGTTCCAGTACGTTATCGAATTGGAAGATTACAGGAAAACAGACCAGTTATTGAGCCTGTACGAGTAACGGATTTAAGGTGGTCGCCTGAAGCTAAGGATATTCAAGAGGCAAATTTTGTTGCACACCGTCAATCAGTGAGTGCTGACCATTTGAGACGGCAAGCGCAAGCAGGAATTTACGATGTGATGGCTGTGGAAAAGGCAATATCAAACTCAGGCAATGGAGGAATTTTATATAACGCCTTTGAAACTGAATTAAATGATGAGTTAGACCAACGCCCTAACGATGAAGACAGCGCAAGAAGTTTGTTTGAGCTTTACGAGTGTTACGTCAAAGTAGACATTAATGGCGACGGACTGTTAGAGGACGCGATTATCACAGTCGTTGGAGATGAGATTTTAAGAATTGAAGAAAATAAATATGGGCGTGTACCGATTTTTACGCTATCGCCTGTTCGAGATCCGTTTAAGGTTATGGGTGAATTGTCTTTTGCAGAAATTGTCGGAGAAGTGCAAAGCATAAAAACGGCTTTGATGAGGCAGTTGTTGATTAACACGGTTAATCTTAATAATTTAAGGTGGTTTATCAATCCAAACGGCATTGACTTAAAAGACATTCAGCAAAACAGGCAATTTATTAAAACAAAAGCATTAGACCCACGTACAAGTGTTTTTCCATTTCCCACTAATACCATTGCACCGTGGACAATGAATTTATTTGAGCACTTAGAGGGTGTGTTAGAGCAATGGACTGGAAGAACCCGTTACAATCAGGGGACTGACAGTTCTAGTCTTAACAAGACAGCCACGGGGATTTCGCTATTACAGCAGGCAAGCGAACAACGAATCGATTATATCGTCCGTGTGTTTGCTGAAACGGGCGTAGGAGAGTTAATGCGCTTCTTAGTTGAACTCAATCAAAGGTATATAGACCAACCGCAAGTTATAAGGCTGTCAAATCAGATGTTACAGGTTACACCTGATGACTTAAGCGGCAAGTTTGATATTGATGTCAACACCGAAGCAGGCGTTGGAAAACGTAAACAGAATATCCAAAATCTACAATTCTATTTGAGTGCTATTGCACCATTTGGAATGCAGATAGGAGCGATTACTCCGGGAGAATGGGCAAAAGCGGCACAGAAATTACTTATGGAAAGCGGAATAAGAGACCCACAAAGTTATGTGCTTAATCCTGAAATTGTTAAACAACAGTTTTTTATGCAGTTACAGCAACAAATGGCATTGCAACAAGCACAGCAACAACAACAAATTTTAGAAGCAGGAGCAAAAGACACAAATGACGGAACAAGAGCAGCAGGAGTTACAACACCAGGCTGAATACGGGTGTAAAGCGAAAATTGCAAAGGAATTTTTAGGAGATTTTTTACTTGTTCAGAGGGCTGATATTTACAGAAATCTCGAAAGAAACGATACTTTAACGTCTGAACAAGTCTTAAATAACCGAAAGTATTTGCAAATTTTAAGAATATTTGAATTGAATGCTGAAAGATACATAGATGAAGGAGAAATTGCAGAAAAGGAGCTGAGTGAGAATGGCTATTAATGACAAGAAAAAAGGCTTTGAGCTTGACGTACGACTTGAAAAGATAATCGCTGAAGTTTTTTCGGATTACACACAATATATAAGCGTTGGCGGCAGTGTTGACAGCAATAAAGCATTTTACATCAGGAAAATCGACGAATATATTGACAAAATCAAAGTTAGAGCAAGAGAGGAATTAAGCGAAAATGGAAGAGCAGATTCAGACTAATTCATCAGTTGCAGGATATGACGAAGCAGAAGGAGTAACTTATGATGAGCTTCAACAGGATAATCAGGAACTTAATACGCAGGATAATCAAAATTTTGAAGAACCTGAGATTGCTATTCAAGACGGAGAAGTTAAATTCCGAGATGATTTTTTCGGTGATATAAACGATGAGCCTGATGAAATTGAGAGGCAAGAAGAGCCTGAAAGAGTTGAGGAACAAGAGACGAGTCAAACACAAGAGCCGTCCCAAGCTCTTTATACGGATGAAGAATATCGTAATACACCGTTTACGCAATGGGAGATTGACAGATTACCTGAAGCTGTAAAACCCTATGCGAATGCTGTACGTGAGCAACTAATAGCCTCTCAACGTCAGCAACAAATTCAGTATCAGATTGCAAAAAATCCTGAAAAGCCTCCGTATATCCAAGAAGTAAGAGAGTACTCGATTGATGAGTTATCGAGTGAAGCTGAAAAACTTGCATGTCAAAAATTAGGGCTTACAAACCCTGAAGATCTTGAACCTGCTTATGAAAGTCGGCATGCCGCAGCACTTGAAATGGCTAGACGTGAATTATTGCAAAAACGTGATAAACAAGTTGCCGAATATAAACGACAGAGTGAGGAATACGAGATATTAAGACAGGTTAATGCGGAAATAGAGGCAAGACCTGATTTTAAGGAGTATCAACAATGGTTCAAGGAACAAGCACAAAGAGAAGGTGTGAGTCCTGAACAGCTTAACGCATCATTACAGAGACATGCTAAAGAAACAGGGAATTATAAGGAAATCGCTAAAGAAGTTGCTCGGTGGTATATGGTTTATCAAAACAGTAAAGCATTACAACAACAACAAGCAATTCGGTCTCAACCACGTCAAAGACCTGCAAAGCCTCCAGTGTTAGAAGGCACTCAGGGCGGTTATCAAGGGAAAAAAACTTACAATGTTAAGCAGTTCGGAGAACTTGACAATGATCAACAAGCCCAAGCATTAATGGATATGGGCATTGTATAAAATTTTAATTAAGGAGTTGTTTTTATATGTTAGGCGGATGGAATATTGATGAAATAAAAGGTATAAATTTACCTCAAAAGGCAGCAAGTGCATTTACCGCAGTTACGGGAGAACTTGTAGGAGCTGAATATATGCCCGTTTTATATGTGGGAAAACAAATTGTTAATGGGACAAATTACTGTATCATCTGTGTTCAACGTATAGTCATTCCCAACAGTGAAAAGCGTCTTGTAAAAATGGTAATTAACGAAGCCCCAGACGGTAAAGCGTCATTAGTATCAGTAAGCGGAATTGCCCTGTAATTGGGGTTTTTCTGCAATAATAATAAAGGAGATTAAAAATATATGGCTAGTAATACTTATGAGGCAGTGGGGAATAAGGAAGATGTTTCCGAGATT
>CALBPU010000076.1 GCA_937899395.1 uncultured Fretibacterium sp. | reverse complement strand
ATTGTCGGCAACGATCTGAACGATTGCAAGACCTGTTTCATTAATTTCACGGTCGATTAAGAACACAGGGATTTTTGCGTCATTGGCTTTGCGAATAGCCTCGATTGAAGCGTCTGCACCTGCGTTGTCGCAGATAATAGCTACTGCACCGTCAGAAATTGCGGCTTCAAAGAGCTCTAACTGTTTTGCGGCATCATCATCATGTGAGAAACATTTCGGAGTGTAACCGAGAGCTTCAGCTTTTGCGGCTCCGACTCTCTGTTCTGTTCCGAAGAACGGGTTGGAAGTTGAGGGAGTTATGATGTAGATAATGCCTGCTGCGGAAGCACTGAGAGCGAAACTCAGTACCATTAATAAAGCTACTACTGTGGTAAATAACCTTTTCATAAAAGGATACCTCCTAAAAAGATTTTATTTTTCAGACCTGCCTAAAAAATTTAAGCCGGTCGGAAATCCAAAACTACTAAATATTTTTGCAATAATTTCTTGAATTTTATGAATTATAAATGAATATGAACGAAATTGCAAGAAAATTTTTTCGGAAGTGTCTAAATCCGTGATATAGTGAAAGCACTTGAAAAATTCAAACCCTTCTACCGTTTCACGGTTCCTCTTCCTGTCTAGCCGGGCTTTTCGTTGCACTTATCAGGGACGGCTATTTTCTTGTCTCCCCTAAGTTAGGGGAGATGTCAAATTTTTTTTTCGATTTGACAGAGGAGTATGGTACTTTTTAAGTGTTTTTACTGTATCGCAGGCTTTCACTAAATCGCTTTGAGTTATAAGTTCACGTCCCGCTGTAACACATGCGTCCTTTACGGCATTCTTAACTTCACGTCCGCAAAAATTATATCTTAATTGCAAGTGTATCCGTATCGACATCATCACTCAAAGGAATTTTAATTCCCTCACCTTTAATATGTCTTTGCCAAATTATTTTTCGAGCTTCAGAATCGGGCATTGGAAATTCAATCGAAATTAATCGTGATAAAAATACTTTATCGTAATTGACTACCAAATTCGTCGCAAAAATTACGATACCTTTGAATCTTTCAAGTGAAATTAAAAGCTGGCTTCTCATTGAGTTAATAGCCTGTGCAGAACCTTCCGTAACATTTGTAAGACGTTTTGACAATAACGAATCTGATTCATCAAGAAATAACACTGCGTCATCACGTTCAGCAGCTTTGAAAATCGCTTTAACCATTTTAGAGCCTTCACCGTGATATTTGCTCTCAATGTCAGCATAAGCAGCTCTGATTATTTTTTTGCCCAACATACTTACGACTGCTTCAGCAGCCATTGTCTTGCCTGTACCAGGAGGCTCGTAAAAACTCATTGCCGATGTTGCGAAGGGAATTATTGTTCTCAATCCTCATTCTTTAATTCGACACTGACAACTTTTTCAATATTTTCATCATCAAATTTCCGTTTAACTTTTTTCTTCCATTTAATATTATTCCTCAAAATTTATCGCGTCGAAAAGTAAAAATAACTTTATAAATCCAAACGAACCTTTCAAATTAACAGGCTTCAATGATTTCAATTATCCTTTGCTTTTCATTGAGCCAGAAACTCAACACGGCGCATTAAATATCGAGCTTAAATATAAAGACACTCAAGATAAAGAGCATGACCCGTTCAAATTTTCGTTCGATATGGACGAGTTAAGACTGAAATTTGAAGCTGAAAATAATTAAATCAGTGCAAAATTTTCGAGACAGTGATAATATATTCGGTGCTTACACTCAAAGCTATGAACATTGCCTACTGGATTAGCTTTGTTCTTGGCTTGCAGTAATATAATTTTTAGGAGGAATTTTTTTCATGATCCAGAAAGACAAAAAACAGGCTGTCATTGCTGAGTACAAAACTCACGAAAATGATACAGGTTCACCCGAAGTTCAGGTTGCAATTTTAACCGAACGTATTCGTGAACTCACCGAACATTTGAAGGTTCACAAAAAGGATTTTCATTCAAGACGCGGGCTTCTTAAAATGGTCGGAAGCAGAAGAAGATTATTGCGCTACTTGATGAACAAGGACTTCAACAGATACCGTTCACTTATTGAGCGTCTTGGTTTAAGACATTAATTTTATTGTCGAAAGGATTTTTACAACTATGAAAAAAGGTATTCACCCTGAATATCAGGAATGCAAAGTTACATGCGCTTGCGGAAACACTTTCATGACTCGTTCGACTATGAAAGAAATCCGCGTTGGAGTTTGCTCTGCTTGCCACCCGTTTTATTCCGGTAAGAAAGGCAGAGTATTAACTGAGGCAGGCCGCCTTGAGAAATTCCAGAAGAAATATAAAGGAATTAATTACGGCCAAAAAACTGAAGTATAAAATAATCAACCCCTTGTTGAACCCTTCCGCCGCTAAAGCGGTTCTCCTTCCCTTAACAGGAACGGTGAAAATCTTGTCTCCCCTGCGAAGGGGAGATGTCAACTTTAGTTGATAGAGGGGTCAATGAGGGGTAATTTATTATCTATATGAACGTAATTTTATTAGCTCACACTCCTGAACCTGATGCTGTTGTAGCTGCTGCGGCTCGAATTTGCTATCGTGATGTTTCGGCTGCCGATTTATTGAAAGGTGAGGAGGAAAATTTATCGCGGAAATTAATAGCCGATTTGTTCAAGAGCGGCCATGTTTCCACTTTTGAACACGTAAGTTTCACGTTCGGGATTGACGGTTTAAGCCGTGTTGCTTCACATCAGTTAGTGAGACACCGTGTCGCAAGTTTCAGTCAGCAAAGCCAGCGTTATGTAAAAATGAATTATGATCCTGAAGCCGTAATTATTCCTCCGTCAATTCAAAATAATCCCGAAGCATTAAAAATTTTCAATGATGCCGTAAAACAATCTCAAGAAGCTTATAAAAATTTAATTGATTTAGGAATTGCTAAAGAGGACGCAAGATTTATTTTGCCTCACGGACATTCAACACGCTTGGTTTTGACGATGAACGCAAGAGAACTTCATCATTTTTTCAGCTTGAGATTATGCAGTCGTGCCCAATGGGAAATTCACGAACTCGCAAGAAAGATGTTAATTTTATGCCGTGAAAAAGCTCCCGTGTTATTCGAGAAGGCTGGCCCTTCCTGTATATTCGGAAAATGTTCGGAGGCACGGAGCTGCGGAAATCCTTATAAAGATATGGAGGCGTTAATTTTTGATTAAAAGATTGAATATGTTATTGATGTTAGTGTTAAATTTATTTGCAACGGAAGCTGAATCAAATCTGAAAAAAATTCCTGTCGGTGGTCAGGCTGTCATTGAAGGAGTTTTAATGAAAGGGAAAAATTTGTGGGGCTTAGCAGTAAGAAGACCTGCGGGCGAAATTTTTCACGAATCTTGGCCTAACAGTTCACGCACTGAACGTTATCCTTATAAATTACCTTTTATTCGCGGTGTTGTAGTAATGTGCGAAATGATGGCGGTAGGTTTTAAGGCTCTCTCAAAATCTGCTGAAGTTGCTTTAGAGGAAGAAGAGGAAAAATTAACTTTCAAAGATATTTTGGTAGCTGTAGCGATTGCGATTTTTGCAGTAGGAGGATTATTTATAGCATTGCCGTTGTGGATTGCTGGAAAACTTTCAACAGTTCCTCTTTACGTTAATATCATTGAGGGCGTAACACGTGCAGTAATTTTTATCGGATATGTTGCTATTATAGGACTGTGGCCTGATATTAAACAGGTCTTTCGTTATCACGGAGCTGAACACAAAACTATTAACGCATTTGAAGCCGAAATGAAAATGACTCCCGAAAATATTATGAAATGTTCAAGAATACACCCGAGATGCGGAACATCATTTTTGTTAATAGCCGTAATCGTCAGCATAATAATTTTCTCGCCCGTGAAAACTTTTATAGCAGGTGAAAATTTCGCTCTCCAAGTCTTAGCAAGAATAATTTTAATCCCGTTAGTAATCGGAATTTCATACGAGATAATCAGATTGGCTTCAAATTCGGGTAAATTAGGCTTGTGTTTAATCGCACCGTTTTTGACGCTTCAATATTTAACGACACGTGAACCTGATATTAACATGGCCGAAGTAGCTTTAGTTTCACTTGATACTGCTTTAGAAGGAGGGCTGCTATCATGAACATCGAACCGAAATTGCAGGCAATCGAGCAGGAATATTTAGAGACCGGGAAAAAATTAGCCGATCCTGAAATTGCTTCAAACCCGAGAGAATTGCAGATACTCGGAAAAAAACGCGCTCAACTTGAACCCGTTGTTACAAAATACCGCGAATATCAAAATGCCTTGAAATCAATCGCTGAAGCAAAAGAATTAATTAAATCGGGAGATTCAGATTTAGAGGCTCTAGCACGTGAAGAACTCGCTGAACTTGAACCTCAGATTGAAAATTTCACGCATGATTTAACGTTGTTATTGCTTCCGCAGGACCCTAACGATGAAAAAAGCGTCGTCGTTGAAATCAGAGCAGGTACAGGAGGAGATGAAGCAACATTATTTGCGGCGGATTTATTCAGAATGTACACGAGATTTTGCGAGCGTCAAAGATGGAAAATTGAAATCATCGACAGCTCAACCAATACTGCGGGAATTGGAGGCTATAAGGAAGTAGTTTTCAGGATCGACAGCAAGGGTGCTTACAGCAAAATGAAATATGAAAGCGGAGTTCACAGAGTTCAGAGAGTGCCCGTTACTGAAGCAAGCGGAAGAATACATACGAGTGCGGCAACTGTTGCGGTGTTGCCTGAAGCAGATGATGTTGAAGTTGAAATCAAGCAGGAAGATTTGAAGATTGATACATATCGTTCAAGCGGTGCAGGCGGTCAGCATGTAAACATGACAGACAGTGCCGTGAGAATAACGCACTTGCCTACGGGAATTGTTGTAACATGTCAGGACGAACGCTCCCAAATTAAAAATCGTGCTCGTGCAATGTCATACTTGAAAACAAAACTCTTTGATCTCGAACAACAAAAACAAAATTCCGAGCAAGCCTCAGAACGTCGCGGAATGATTGGTTCGGGCGATAGGTCTGAAAGAATTAGGACGTATAATTTCCCTCAAAACAGAATTACAGACCATAGAATTAATTTAACTCTGTATAAATTAGAGGCATATTTGGACGGGGATTTGTACGAAATGATTGACGCTATGTTGTTGGCAGAACAGACACAGAAGTTGCAGAATCTTGAAGGTTAATGATTTTATTCAACGCCTTGAGCATTCAGGGATAACAAACGCTAAACAAGAAACTTTGTGGCTTATCTCTAGTGCTTTGGGCGTTGATACTTCCAAAATTTTAACGATCGAAAAATTTTCACCTGATGAAATCGAAAAAATTAATGCTTTAATTTCACGCCGTGAAGCCGGAGAACCTTTGCAATATATTATGGGTGAAGCTGATTTTTACGGAAGAGATTTTTATGTTGGAAAAGGAGTTTTAATTCCCCGACATGACACTGAAACTTTAATAACGGCCATGAAAAAATTTTTCCCGGTTGAAGCAGATGAACAAAAATTAAAATTTTTAGATTGGGGAACAGGTTCGGGTTGTATTGCGATAACGATATTGCTTGAATATAAAAATTCGTTTGGTTACATGCTTGAAAATTCCGAAGCTGCTTTGAAATTTACGGAAAAAAATTTAAGGCGTTACGACGTTCAAAACAGAGCGAAAATAATTTCGGAAATTAACTGCGAAAATAATTTTGACTTAATCATAAGCAACCCTCCTTATATTCCTTCAAATGAAATTTCAACTCTTGATGATACCGTAAAAAATTATGAGCCTCATTCAGCTTTAGACGGCGGAATTGACGGAATGGATTTTTACAGATTAATATTGAAACAGGCCGTGAAAATATTAAAGCCTGAAGGGTATATAATTTTTGAGACGGGAAATATGTTTCAAGTTGAAGCAATGAAAAATTTTAACGATGAATTTATTTTTGAGGGAGAAATTTTAGATACGGGAAATTTTCCGAGATGTATAGTTTTGAGACGGAGGGATTAATTTTGATTAAGAGAAAAGCTGAAACATTAGTTGAGATTATTACGGCCATGGCGATTTTCGGAGTGATGCTCGGAGGAATTTGTGATTTCATGTCCAATCAGACAGCAAATGTTGCATACATAATGAAAAGGGACGATATGATGTTCGCTGTTCAAGAATATCAAAACAGAAATTTAAGCGAAGACGTTAATATTAACGGAGTAAGTGTAGATAAAACAAGCAATACTATCACAGCGAAAAAAGGCAACAACACTATGACATTCCACCTTAAAACAGATTAAATCCATTTTCCCCCTGTCTGAAACATCAAAGGCAGGGGAGAAACTTTTTTTTAATATCCCCTCGTCTTCTTAACGTCGTAATAAATTTTCATGACACTTTCAACGAGTTTATAAACATCAGGCTTCAAAACATGAACAATATTTAACGCTTCAGCCCTGTCCAATAAATCTTTAACCATTATTGAAGAGAATAATATTACAGGCATATTCGCAGTACGTGAATCGTCTCGCAATGTTTCAACAAGGCTCACACCGTCCAATAATGGCATCTCAATATCCGAAATTAACAGGTCAAAATTCTCGCCCTGATCCAATAATAATTTCCTCGCTTCAACTCCGTCCTTAACAGGGTAAATACTCGCGAAACCTGATTGAGCCAATACGTCGCAAGTCTGTTGCCTCAATAACGGTGAGTCATCAGCAACAAGAATATGGAAATCTTCAACATGGCCGAGCTGTTTATGAAACGCGCTTAATTTATCCTTATCGAACATGTGTTCAGCAACAGCAGGAGCAGTCTCTTGAATTATGGCTTCATAATCAAGAAGCAATATATTCCTCTCGTCCCTCTTTATTATATAAAGCACCCATTTTAATGAAACTCCACGCATTTTCGATGAGTCTAAATCTTCGGCATTAACTTGTCTTATTCTTTCAACTCCGTCAACAAGAAACCCTAATTTTATGTCATTAAATTCAACAACCATAACTTTAGTCTGGTTCATCGGAACAGGTGAATGAATGCCTAAAAATATTCTGAGATCTATTAACGGCAAAAGAGCATCTCTCAAAGTTGTTATGCCTATAAAAGCGGGAGTTTTTGTAGGTATAGGCCGACAACCTGTCCAGCGTAAAATTTCTCTCGTTTTATTAACGTTTATAGCAAAAGCATCAACACCGAGCGTAAAAACTACAACTTCCCATTTTCGGCTTGCTGCTTCAACATTTCTTTTCTCTTCCATGAAAAAAATTTGCCCCCTTTTAATTTTTATCTGAAATTATTTTTAAGTCCGTGATTATTATAGCAACAAAAAATTTGTCGGAAGAATTTTTTATATCATTCAATCCGACAAAAATTAATTTTCAGGTTATAAACTTTGAAATTATTTATTCTTTCTCTAAATCGTCAACTAATACTTTCGTTAATGAAGGGTCAAATGACAACGAAACTTTCTCGCCTTCGTTCCAGATTTTTTTAACGTCAGGATTGTCAATCTGAACCAAAACATTTCCTAAATCCGTTTTAACCCATGTTTCAACGCTGTTGCCGAGATAAATATTCGCTGTTACAATTCCGTCCTCAACTCCTGCTCCCGGTTCACCGAGTGAAAGAGATTCAGGACGTGCCATTACGACAGCCTTATCACCGACTTTGAGTTTGTCAGACCATCGGGGAGTCTCAAAATTTTTGCCTTTGATTTCAACATTGCAGCTCGAATTAATTCCTTTGACTTCACACGGGAAAAACGCTACTTTGCCAACAAATCCTGCTACAAATGTATCAACAGGATCACGATAAATTTCGCTCGGTGTTCCCATTTGAATAATTTTTCCGAGTTTCATTACGATAATTCGGTCTGAAAGACTCATTGCTTCGACTCTATCATGCGTAACATACATGGCCGTAATTCCGAGTGATTTTTGAAGCCTGCGAATTTCGACACGCATTTGTTCACGAAGAAGAGCATCAAGGTTCGATAAAGGCTCATCAAGCAACAGAACTGACGGTTCAACTATTAATGATCTCGCTAAAGCAACTCTTTGTTGTTGACCTCCTGACAATCTCGAAGGAGGACGTTTTGCCATTGCTCCTAATCCTACCATATCAAGAAATCTCTGAACCTTCTCTGAAATTTCGTTTGCAGGAACTTTTCTCAGTTTCAATCCGTAAGCTACATTTTCAGAGACGTTCATGTGAGGAAATAATCCGTAACTCTGAAACACCATCGCTGTATCACGTTTATTAGGCGGTGTGTTTGTTACATCGTTATCGCCTATCATGATTTTTCCCGAAGTAGGCTGTTCAAAACCTGAGAGCATTCTCAACACAGTTGTTTTTCCGCAGCCTGAAGGCCCTAACAACGTTATTAATTCTCCGGGTTCAATTCTGAATGAAACTCCGCCAACTGCTGCAACATCTTGCCCTGACTGAGGGTCTTTGAAAATTTTTGTTATGTTCTCAAATGTTACTGACTTTGATTTATTACTTGCCACTTAAAAATTCGCTCCTTTCGTTTATGTTACATTCTTCATCAAGTTAGTGTTCTCTCTCACCAATAACCTCATTAAACCGAATGCTCCGAACACAATGATTATTAATACAGTTGAAAGAACGCTTGCTAAACCGAATCTTAAATTCTCGGAGAAGTTATAAATTAATACCGTCAAATGATACCAACGAGCTGAAATCAAAAATATTACAGCACTTACAGCCGTCATTGAACGTACAAACGTATATGACAAACTCGATAAAAACGCAGGTCTCACTAAAGGTAATACGACAGTTCTGAAGACTGTTGCCTGATCCGCTCCTAAATCTGTTGCAGCTTCCTCGATTGAAGGATCAATTTGCCTCAATGACGCTATACCGCCCTCAATTCCTACGGGCAATTCACGAATTACATAATTTATTATGATAATCGCAGCAGTTCCGACTAAAATAATCGGAGCATGATTGAACGCTAATATATAGCTGATACCTACAAGAGTTCCGGGCAAAGCAAACGGTGTCATTAATAACATCTCTAAAAATCTTTTTCCGTGAAATTTTTTTCGCACGATTAATAATGCTGCTATCATTGCCGTAATGCCTGCTATCGGTGTAGCTATTGCAGCAAGTGTTACAGTGTCGAACAGAGCGTCTGTTGAACGTGTTATAGCTTCTGTGATATTTTCAAGGCTGAACGTGTAATCAATTCCCCAGTTCTTAACAAAACAACCTGCGAAAATCGTTCCGTAAAGCAATATCAAAAAGAACACTATAACAAAAATTATTCCCGTTAAAATTCGTCTTACTGTCGGAGTTGTTAATTCTGTAATTCTTCCTGAAGGTTTTCCTGTTACAGTTACAAATGAACGTTTCGCTACCCAAAATCTTTGAGCTAAAAATGCCGTCAACGTCGGTAACAATAACAAAATTGAAAGTGCTGCACCATGTCCTAAACGATTCATTCCTGTAACTTCAATGTAACTTTCAAGCGATAACACTCTTAAATCTCCAGCCAATAACAACGGGTTAGCAAAATCCGCTAATGATGTCGTGAAAACTAACAGCCATGCGCTTAATATTCCCGGTATTGCTAAAGGGAATGTGATTGATGAAAAGGTTTTGAAACGTGTTGCAGATAAATTCAAAGATGCTTCTTCGTAGGTCGAGTCTATAGCCTGCAAAACCCCTCCTAAAGTCAAAAACGCTATCGGAAACATTCCCATTGTCTGAACTAATACTAATCCGGGCAATCCGTAAATTGAAAAATTTAAGCCTATTACTCTGAGCCATCTAGTAATTAATCCGTTGTTGCCGAATAATAATATGATTGAAAGTGTCAATGAAAACGGAGGAGATATTACGGGCAAAACTCCCATTGTCGAAATTAATTTTTTGCAAGGAGCGTTTGTTCTTGATACTACGAATGCAAACAAAAAACCTACTAAGGTTGAGAACGTAGCTGTCCAGCAGCCTAATTTAAGACTTCCCCATAATGCAGACAAATAACCTTCTGAATTTAATATCGTTTTCCAGATTGAAAGCGAAAATTTCCCGTTCTCAATAAACGAAAGCCTCAATGCTTCAAATAAAGGATATGCAACAAATGTTAAAGTCATCAGGAACAATCCTGCCAGAGCAAAGCCTACAATCGGATCTCTACTCATCATTAACTGCCATATTACGACTGCAAACAGTATAAACGCTCCTAAGAATAACGTGTTTAACATTCTCATGAAGCCTTGTTCACCGTCAGTATTAAATGCGAAAATTAAAGCTCCTTCAATATCATGTGTTTTGAGACTTACGGCAGGTGCGAAAAATAACGCTTGTTCCTCTTTAGATCCTACTGTCCAATTTTTAACGCTCCTGTAAATTTCCTCGTAAGCAGCGTTATCAAAGCCCTTTGAAAATTCGGGGTCTAATGCAAAATCTTTAGTGAGTTTAGAGAGTTCAATATCACCTTTAGGCGTTACGCTTAAATTTTCGCCCGGCATAGGGATTTCGGATATTAAAGCGACTTTGTAATCATTAACATCTTCAGCAAGCCTCTTTAACCAGCCGTCAACATCTTCAGGCTCTGAAGGATAACCTGCTGCGACAGTTTCAACGGTCTGACGTTGTGAAGCTCTTGACTGTTTGAGAAATTCATCACGAACGCTTGTATATATCCAAGCTCCTACTAAAACGACGAATAAAATCATAAGCGTGAAATTTATAAATCGTTTTTTCAAAAATTCATACCTCCTTTACTTATGAACCCCTCTGTCAAAAAATTGACATCTCCCCTTCTCAGGGGAGACGAGAAAACTTATGAAAGGGTCTTTTATTTTTCGGGTGCTGTTGAAATTTCCTTGTTCCAACGTTCAAGCAGACGTTCTTTATTTGAAGCGTCCCATTGATCATCTTGATTAACCAAATTCATTTTCTCAAGCGAGAAACCTGTTTCGGTCGGAGTAGCTTTGTTTGATAACGGAATTACGTACCATTTTGCGATTATGTCCATAGCTTTTTGACCGAGTACCCAATCGTATAATTTTTTAGCATTGAGAGGATCGGGGCCGTCTTTAAGGATTGACATTGAAGCGGTTTCAAAGCCTGTACCGTCTTCAGGGATTACGATTTGAATTTTCGCACCTTCACGCTGTAATTTAATCTGGTCATGCAAATATCCTATTGCAACAGGAATTTCACCGAGTGCGCAGCTTTTTCCCGGAGCTGAACCTGAACGTGTGAACTGCTCAACCGATTTTGAAAGTTCTTTGAAATATTCAAAGGCTTTATCTTCATCACCGCCGTTAATCCTTATAACAGTTGTAATCATGTTATAGGCTGTTCCTGAAGTGCTTGGGTGAGCAACACGGACTTTTTTAGCGTATTCAGGCTTGATTAAATCAGCCCAGCTTTTCGGCATGTCGAGTTTTAATTCGGCAGCTCTTTCGGTGTTCATGCAGAAAGCTATCGGCCCGACATAAAGCCCTGTCCAATAATTTTCAGGATCTCTGTAACGTTCTGGAATGCTGTTAGCAACTCTTGAACGATAGGGTGTTGAAAGTCCTCTCAATTTTGCCTCGATGTGTTGAGTTCCTACACCTCCTACCCAAATTGAAGCCTGAGGATTTGCACGTTCAGCTTCAAGACGGGCGATTGCTTCACCGCCTGATAAACGAACCCATTCAACTTTAATGCCTGTGTCAGCTTCAAAGGCATCAAATAACGCTTTGGCCAAAGGCTCTTCCATAGTCGTATAAGCCTTAACAACCTCAGCAGCCGCAGCCATGCTTGAAAATAACATGACTATTACAAGAGCAAACGAAAATTTTTTCATGGATAAATTCCTCCTGAATAATATAAATTTGAATTATAAATATTTTATACAAAGGGAAAAATTTTCATAAGAGTATTTTTAACGCTCATATAATTTGACAGTACAAACTTTTTATGTTTTAATTCTCAAACATAAATTTTATTTACAAAGGAGATTTTATTATGAACAAGGTAAAAAAATATTCATTTTCCATGTTCTTAACGCTTTCTTTCGTGATACTGCTGTCAATTTGCAGTTATGCGGAAGAGTTTCACTACGCCACAACCGATATGACGTGGGCAGAATTTTATGCCGGTGAAGTCGGAGAAACACAAGCTGAACTTGAAGCTCAACACCTTGACGCTATCAGCACTCCGACTACAAACGCCGCAACCCGTTTTCCTGTTCTTGATATTTCAGAAGGTTCAAACGGTGAAACAGGCCAGACCATTACGACATTCTCAGGCTATATTGAAGTACCCGTCAGAATGTCCGAAGCCGTTTATAATTCATTGAGCGATGCCGATAAGGAACGTTTTGAATTTGTTGAAACAGAGTTTGATGAGTATAAAACTTTGAATGCTGACGGCTCTTTCAGTGCAATGGTAACAGAAACTGAA
>CALBPU010000075.1 GCA_937899395.1 uncultured Fretibacterium sp. | reverse complement strand
TCCCGACCATTGAAGAAGAAGTGCAAAGAACTCAGGAATGGGCGCGAAAAGTCGAAAGTTGGCACAGGGACGGAGGCGAAAATTTATGATTTCTTCAAAAGCTCAAGAATACCGCGATGAACTTGTCAAAAAATTATGCGAGGCTATGGAAAACGGCACAGCCCCGTGGCAAAAGACATGGACTGACGGGGACGCGCCTTTTAACGCTGTTAGCGGCAGAGCTTATCGTGGAATTAACGCCGTAAATTTAGCGTTGCAAAGTCAGGCGTTAGGACATTCTGAGGACGGAAGATGGCTCACTTTCGACCAAGCAAAAGAAAAAGGATGGCACGTAAAACAAGGCGAGAAAGGCACTCACGTTGAATTTTATAAATTTGATGAGAAGCCGAAATTTGACGAGTTCGGTGCGCCTGTACTTGACGCGGACGGCAAGCAGGAAGTTGAAAAGAGTGTTGTTGTAAGAAATTACGTTGTTTTTCACGCTTCACAGATTGAAGGAATAACGCCATATGAGCCGAAAGCCCGAAATCCTATTGAAGCAAACGAAAAAGCTGAAAGAATTTTGAAAGAATCAGGCGCGGAAATTCGACACGGAGGCAACGAGGCTTTTTATAACTTGACGGACGATTATATTCAAGTTCCTGAAAAAAGTCAGTTCAAGACTCAGGCCGATTATTACGCGACCGCGCTTCATGAACTCGGGCATTGGACAGGACATTCGAACCGCTTAAACCGTCCCGCTTCGAGCAACGTGAAATCCGAAACTTACGCCAAAGAAGAATTAGTCGCCGAAATCAGTTCAATGTTCGTGTCGGCTGAAACTGGAATATCGCAGACAAAGGAACATTTTGAAAATCACGCGGCTTATGTCGATTACTGGGTTAAAGCTGTAAAAGAAGACCCGAACGCTCTTTTTAAGGCGGTAAATCAGGCGCAGAAAGCCTCAGAGGAAATTCTGAAATACGAACGTGTCCGTGAGCGCGAACAAAATCAGGAGCAGACGCTTTCAACTGAACAGAAGCCTGTCATAACAAAGAAAATGATTCAGGACTTGAAACTCATTGACGGCAATCCCGAAATTTTTGAAAATCCCCGAACGGACGGTCAGCAGTTTAAGGGAAAAATTCTTCACGTTGATGAAGAAAAAAATTTTTGCGTCCAATTAGTCGGGAAAAACAGCCTTTATGCGCTCAAACTCGAAAATTTAGAGCGCACTCCCGAAGTCGGCGAAAATCTCAAAATTTCGTTTGATGACAAGGGCGAAAAAGCGAAAATCAGCGTCCAAAAAGAACGCCAGCACGGCTTGAAACGTTAGGAGCAAAAAATGGCAAAAGAATCGTCTCTCCATGAAGCACGGCGCAGATTTAACGAAGT
>CALBPU010000074.1 GCA_937899395.1 uncultured Fretibacterium sp. | reverse complement strand
TATTCACGGTGTGTAAGTATATGCCCGCTTCCAAATGCTGCCGTAATTAACGCTTTTGCCCTCGCAAGATTTTTTGTGTACATCTCAGAACCTACATAAGCACCGGTTGTTACATTTTCTGCGTTCATTCGCGCTGAATACAAAGAAGTATCAGGCACGACCACAATATGATGCGCTGCTAATCCGTTATTCTGGTCGCCACTCTTTAGATAATAATCAAATCCTGCTATCCTGAAATTAACTGTAGCGCTCGTTGATACAGCTTCGTAATATCCTAAACCTGATATACTCGTTCCGCTTGTCGGCTGAGTTGTTAAGGCTGTTCCGTTAACGTCCTGATAATACGTTTTACCACTCTGAGCAGTGCTATCACTTGTAGCTGCGTAATATGTATAATTCACTGTCATAGGCCAATAATCGCCAATAAACATATCATCGAACGTTCCGGCACGAATTGCTGTACTCTGCGCGGATGTTAATACTGTTCCGAGATTTTTGCCTCTGTATAAATTGTTATGAAGTCCCGCCCCGCTGCTTTCCTTTAATACTTTTGTGAAGCCGAATATTTCATTTATCGCTGTTATAAGGTTGCTCTTCGCTGTTGTATCTAAACTGCTGATAGTTCCCTGATTTGTTGTGAGAGTGTTTGCAGCGCCCTTAACCTCATTTATTGCAGCGATCAGGCTGGTTTTGTCTGTTGTTGTCAAGCCGGTCAAATTCCCCAGTAAATTGCTAAGATAAGTACTATGCGTCTGTAATTCTTCGAGAATTTCCTGGCCTGTGTCATCTGTTAGTAATTTATTCATTTTCGTTCTCCTCTTCTTCTTCTTCCTGAGCTATATCTCCGTCATTATCTATACATAATCCGGAAGCATTGTAAAAATTTATTGCGTCATTCATTGTTTCTACTATTTCCTCTAATGCAGCCACTACAGCTTCATTAAACTCTACCAGCTTCGCGTTTGTGAATGTTTTTGATCTCTGGAGACATTGTTTCAGGTCAGTTTGCAGTGTTATTTGTTTCATTGCTTTATCCTCCGTTGGATAAAAGAAAGGACGAGCCTAAGAGACCCGCCCATAACTAATAACGAAATTAATTGTCGTTTTCGTCTTCGTCAGGTTCTCCGTAAACCTCGTTTAACATAGCGGTAACGTCTGCGGCACTTGCTACACTGATACCGCTATCCTTTAAATTTCCGTTTGTGTCAAGAAGAGCTATTTTCCCGTCCAAACTGTAATTACTGTTAAAGCTGGCATATGCAGTTGCTTCTTCAGGGTCATTTTCGTCATACGGGTTCTGAGCTTGTGCAGCGGTCAGCCTGTTGACTTTGTCGGTTTTGTTGCTAATGTCCACGTGTAAACCGTCATTCTGTACTGTAATTGCATTATTAGCAGCTGCAGAGACGTTAAACGTAATAGTATAGCCGTTAATCGTGAGAACCTTTGCACTGTCACCACTTGCAGGTGAATACGTATCTACCAGCGTAGAGACATCAATAAAGCTGTACGACACTGTATCGCTGGCTGTACCGTTTTCTGGGTCGGTTGTTCCTTTGACTGCAAGAACGAATACCGGTTTTCCGTTGAATACAACTGCAGGTTCGTAACCTGGCTGTCCTTCTGTTCCTACTGCTGCCTTGTTCGGGTTTGTTGAACCGGGATAAAGTTCATTGCTCCAAGTGAAATTTGATACAAACTTAGTATTAACCTGATCAAGGAACAGTTCCTTAGGAAAATCAGCAGTAAAATCAGCTGTTCCTGTATGCTCTGCATCCGTCCAGAAGCTGATAGTGTTTCCTGATACGCTTATGTACTTGATTGCAGAATCGGCGACTGTTGATACTTTTGCGAGTTCTGACGCTGTGCGCTGAGTGAGAGTTTTTAACTCACTTAACTTTACAAATGAATTAACTTCATATGGCATATTGATTTAACCTCCCCAAAAATTTTTTATCTTAAAGCGAATATTTCCGCGTTAAGCCTTTGAATTGCTCGTGAAGACTTCGTTAAGCATTTCGTTCATGTCAGATGCAGACGTTGCAACTTTTTCCAAACTCTCCTGTATTACTTCCTTGTCGACATCTGCGCTGATTGTTCCGTCATTTGTAACATTGATATTATTTCCAATCTTCACGCCGCCCAGTCTTGTAGCTGTGGCTATAGGCAGGTTTGTTATGACAGTTTTTTCTGCCTCTGTTTCTATATCAATTCCTAAATCGAGAGATATAAGACTACTGAGAATTTTCTTAATTTCATTGAATAAAGCTATATAATTAGCTTCGCGTTCATTCCATGCAGTTATTACATTTTCAATTTTTTCTGCGATTTCAGCCTGCAGAACTTCCTCCGCACGTTGAATTATTGCGTAATCCTTGCCCCCTGCATTAGTGCCTTCAAAATCATTAACAAGGATCAAGTTAGTACTTGCAGTAACCTCCTCTATTTCGTAGACTTGGTTATCAATGACGAAAATATCGCCTTCCTTAATTCCAGCAATCAGCCAGTCCGTATCAGTACCCACAATTTCTTTACTGCCGTTACGGACAGTGACCGATCCTGATTTATACCAATCCAAAGCCATAATTAAACCTCCTAACCCTCCCAATGTTTTTGGCCAAAGTGTTCAAGTGAATTTATAATGCTTGTTCTAGCCAGACAATTAATTTGATGCTGTAAAAAATTTTCGCGTTCTCTTAAATGTTTGAGAATTTTGTCCGCCCTTTCATCTAACTGTTTATGAGTAACAGCGAGCGGGTTATCTGAGAAAATAGCGGTAACGTTTTGAGCCTGGTCAACAATGACGGTGAGATCAAATCTGTAATAAACAGCATCCGCGCCGCCCTGTCCTGGCATGTAGTCCGCTGTATCTCCTGCATTACAGTAGCCGTATAAAAGTTCATCGCCGGTGTCCTGGTCTTCGGCGAAGAGTCCAATTTCCCGCAAAAAGAAACCGGTATTCAGTTCTTTATTAGTAAGAACAACGGTAATTTTTGCCGTTCCGATATGAGGCGGAATTGACATCTCAGCAATTTCCATCACACGGTGAGGGCTAACTATATCCGTCATTTCCCGAACGTCTTGGCCTTCTGGTAAATATCCATCGCCTGCCCATGCTTTTGTGAACTTTAAAGTTTTTCCAAGCAGAGCTTTAGCAAGGATATTGCGTCCTGCGTTAGTCAGTTCCATACCGCCAAACTGAGCCATGATAATCACCTCCTTATGCAGCCATCTTTATCTGTATATGTATCCCACAAGATAAAGTACAGCCGGTTAATATTTGATTATGTGTATTGTTCTGTTCTGATTGATTGATATTAACTTCATGATGACTGCCCTGAAAAATGCCAGCTCCAGCATTAATAACAGCATCTCCTTTACCGTCCGTAGCCTGTTGCATCTTTACGTTATGGCGGATATTCTGTAATGTTCCAGTGCCAATAACTACATTAATGCCTGAATTTCCTGAAGTATGTTGCTGAATATCTACCTCATGATTTGCCCCTTGAATAACATTCGCACCTGCAAAAACAGCAGAAATATTTTCGGCCTCCGTAGCCTGTACATGTTTAATTTCGTGTGTCCATGTGTGAAAAGTTCCAGTACCTATGGACATATTAAATTTTGCATTACTCGAAGTGTGCTGTATAAAATCTATTGCATGGTGTGTGCCCTGAAAAGTTCCCGTGCCAATTTCAAATTTAAAATCTGTATTTCTTTTTAGTATTATGCTTAGGTTGCGCAGTTCAGAATGAAACGGTTTAGCTTTTACGAGCCAAATATTCATACTGCGTATTAACTCATCATGCCACTGCGACCAAGTTAAATAGTGTTTGTTGTTATAAATTAAATCTAAATCAAAATAATGAGTTCTAATATTATGCCAAACACCTAAATTATCTTTAAAAGGTTGTCCATCAGGTTTATTTTCAATTAAATTATTTTGTTCATCTCTGAAAAATGTATAAAGTCTGTGTTCATCGACATTAATTGAATTTAAGAAAATTTCTAAACTTTTGGCAGTTCCTTTGAACTTTAGTATATACGGCCAATTTTTAATTTGTCTTCGCCACAAATGAGATTCTATTCCAAATAATGGACATCCTGTAATACTTGCTAGATAAGGTAAATATTTTTCTTCGCAGTTATCGATGTTTATTAAATCTGTGAGAGATTTAGTTTTATATTCAAGTTCTTTAATTTCAAAGTCTAAAGCGTTTGTAAATTTAATTAAATTATTATTTTCGTCATGATAACTAGCGGGTAATATATCAGATATTCTGCCCAAATAAACCACTCCCCTTCATGGAAAAAGTAAATTGAAAATTCCCAGCTATAAGCATTTCATTAATTTCAGGAGTAATGGTCTGTACGGGAGAATCAAGCTCTACGGATAAAACGCCTTCAATATTATCAATAGCAGCATAAACATCTGAAATTCTTAAAGGTTCGCCCATTTCGCGAGTTTCAATGTTTAACAATGATTTTATAGATGTCTGAATATCGTTTAAAATTTTATCTGAAGTGAATCCATCAGAAATAATAACGTTGCCAGAAAAATCTACATAACTCCATTTACCATCGCTAATTTCGAGCCAATCAGTAAGCATTTTGTATTTATTAAGATAATCGAGTAAATTATTTTTTAAAGTCTGTTCGGCTATAGCTAGACTGCCTGAGATATTGCCGTAACTCAGAACGTAAATTTTTATAATATTAGCCTCTCCAGAACGTTCTCTAACAATGGCTTTTGCTTTAGATATTCCATTAAAATTCATAGCAAAAGTTTCAAAATCTTGTTGAGTAACACATCTATTTTGAGTTTCAAAATAACGAGGGGCATTTAATTTTATGCTCTCAATTGATTCAGGTTCAGTGCCACCGGAAGCCCAATCATCATTTGTAACGCTTATCTGAATTTTATTGCCTTGACTATCAGTTGCAACGTTACGTACATTGTTAATTGTTCCGGGTGCAACATTTCCTTGAATCCCTCCGCCGATTCTATATTTTGCAATAATATTTTCATCTTTTGGAGGGATTTTCCCAGTTTTTCCATTACCAAAAAAAATTTCAGCTCTTCGCCAAGCGTCAATTTCAACGGTAAAAACTTCGGAGTAATCAGACTGGTCGGCTAAACTGTCAACGCAATCCCAAACGTGATCGGCAATAACGATACTTAAAACTTTTATAATTCCAGAACGCGGTAAATAAAAATTTTGGAATGCTTCGCCGTCTGACACGCCAATAATTTCCTCAAATGTTTCCCCTTCGATAGCTTTAACATGAGTTGAATTTTCTCCAGCTAACACAACAGCATCTTCAGAAGTTTCAAAAATAATCCCCTCATCAGTCTCAAGAGCAGTTCCAGCGTATAAAGTGACGTTAAAAGGCTGTACTTCATTTACGGAGATAGTAACATCGACTTGAGCAGGATTTGAAGTTTTAGGAGTATATCCAACGAGTTTACACATATTAATTAAATTTTGTCTTTCAGTAGCAGTGGGTAAAAAAGTTTCATTAGCCTGTTTGTCCAGATAAAATAATAATAAATCGGTAATATATGCAAAAGCTTCAACCAGCATAACGCCAGCATTATCTTCTTCGAAGTCGTTCCAATAATCCGCCCCGTAATAAGTTTTAATACGTTCTATGCAATCGTTTACAATGTCTTCATGGTCTTTTTCAGTGTAGCTGATGCGTTTTAGTCCTGCCAATCTGTAACACCTCCATTTTTGCTAATTTCGAGCACTAGCTGTTGTTCTTGAGAATTAATAACGGTGTAAAAACTTAAAACAGCTTTAATCATGAATAAATCAGGATAAGGAGTCACAGTAGTATTATTTTTATTGACCGTGATTCTATTTTCCCATTTAGATACAGCGTTAATAATTTCGTTTCGTATGAGAGAACATGTAACGTTATCCAAAGGCTCGTGTATAAAATCTAAAATTTTAGAGCCAAATTCAGGTAACATGACGCGTTCACCTTTTCGAGTAATTAAGATTTGTTTTATATCGCTTTTTATTAAATCGATGTCTGAATTGGTTTTTAATAATCCTTTTTTACTTGCTTTAACGGGATAAGCTAGTCCCTTATACAAAAAAATCACCCACCAGCAAAAACATTATTACTGCCTGAGGCTACAGAGCTTCCGCAATCGATAGAGTCGCCAACGCGCCCCAGTTGTTTACCATTAGCGAAGACGGTAGAACTCCCAGAAGCTAAAACTCCTGAATGAGTACCGTGCGGGACTTTAGGATGTGTGCAAGTGTGAGCGCTCCAGCTGTCTCCTTTTCTATGAGCTGGTATGCCGTTAATATAAACATTATCAGAGCCACTTGTGCTGCTTCTCGATGGAAAACATTCATGCCCTGAACATGAGTCAAATAATCTAGCCACAGCAGGCATAAAAAATAAATTACCTCCTTTAATTCAAATCGATTCTTGAAGCCGTTAATCTGATAGTTCCTTGAGCGTTAATATCAATATTTCCGTTTTTCATTAAAATAAAACTGCCTGAATTATCTTTGATAGTTATAGCTTCGTTACCCGGTTTGTCGCAAAATAAAATATAATGCCCCGAAGTAGATTTAAATTCTTTGTAATAATGAGCGTCTGAGCTATCACCGGTAATTTCTTTAGGTAATTCGTATTCACTTTGCCAAGAGCCGACCCAAACTGGATAAGTAGTATCAGGTTCTCCATCGTTATTTTGAAAAATTACGTAAACGCCTGCGCCAATTTCTGGTAAAGCAAAAGAGCACATATCTTTAGCCCCACCGTAAGGAAAGCACGGCCACGCCCACGGTAAACTATCAGCAGGCTGGTCACCATAAGCAGCAGGTACACGTATTTTTAATCTGCCTAATTTATCAGGGTCGTTATTATCAACAACAACGCCCCTCAAAATCCCGCCAAATTCATTTTCAGTATTCAACTTAAATCCACCTTTATTTTAGGAGGTTTTTTATTTGATGCTGCAGAGGTTGCAGAGGTTGAAGAATTATTAACAGTTTTTGCATTATTATTTTTAGAACTCGCTTTCTTTTTAGGTGTAGATTTATTTTTGTTGTTGCTAGCGCTTTTATTGTGATCATTTCTGCAAAGAGTTAAATTGCAAATGTATCCGCTCTCAGAAATTTCGTGTCTTATTTTAGAAATTCGCCAAGCGCCGGAAAATTTAGAGCCAATATTTTCAATTGAGACAG
>CALBPU010000073.1 GCA_937899395.1 uncultured Fretibacterium sp. | reverse complement strand
TTGTGTATTTGAGCTTAAATCAAGTTCTTGAAGTTGATTATTACTGCAATCAAGATATAGAAGTTTTTCATTCTTACTTAAATCAAGTTCTTGAATTTTAGTGTTATTACAGAATAACGCTTTAAGTTCTGGATTTTTGCTGAGATCGAGTTCTTCGTCCAGATTATTACCCTGACAGGAGAAGGTTTCGAGGTTTACGAAGTATTTAATACCTGTGAAGTCAGAAATTTCTTCAGCAAACGAAGAATTTGATTGTGTAATTGAAATTTTACCGTAATCATCGCTTGTTATGCTGTAAGTGAAATCAACAGGAATTACGGTAACATTTCCAGCTTCGTTATCGTCTAAAATGTTATCTTTGTTGGTATCGAAATTATTTTTAACGTAAGTTCTGAACTCTGCGTCAGGAAAATTTTTGTTATTAATTTCGACATCTCCGGCGTAAACGTTATTTGGAAATAACGCATAATACAAAAACAATGAAAAAAGAAAGAGCGTAAATTTTTTCATTTAGATAATATAACCTCATGATTATAATAATTTTGTTTAATTATAGCACAAAAGTTTTTGAAAACTAATTTTAGTATACAGATTTCCAAAATATACTAAGGTAATAACGCAAAAAAAAATGGGAAATTCTTGCTAAAGATGTTAAAATAAATCGTTTTAATTTTAGTAAAGGAGTAAAATTTTATGCCAGCAAAAGATCGTTGGCCTTCGGAAAAAATTTCACCTGAAGACCTTTTAGCGATGGCTCGTGAAGCAGCAGACAGAGCTTATGTGCCGTATTCTCATTTTCATGTAGGAGCAGCAATGCTTTTTGAAGGCGATGAAGTCATAAAATCCTGCAACGTCGAAAACGCTTCTTATGGAATTACTATTTGTGCCGAAAGAGCAGCTGTAGTTATCATGGTTTCTCAAGGCCAAAAAAATCCTCTCGCAATCGCAGTAGTTGGTTCTCATGAGAGTAAGGACGATTATTTTTCAACAGCTTGTCCTCCGTGCGGTGCGTGTCGTCAAGCCTTAACCGAATTCAATAAGGATATGTTAGTCGTGATGGCATCGAAAGACGGTGCTAAAGTTTACGAGCTGAAAAAATTGCTGCCTCATTCTTTTACTCTTGATCCTGACGAATAAAATGAAATGCGGAACAGTTGCACTGATTGGTAAACCTAACGTGGGAAAATCTTCCCTCATTAATGCCATTCTCAAAACTCACGCTCTTATAATTTCTCCTAAACCTCAAACTACGAGAAATTCAATTCGATGTATATATAACGATAACGATTCGCAAATAATTTTTAACGATACACCGGGATTTTATAACGTTACAAGTTCAAAGGATAAGCTCGGAATATTCTTGAACGATGAAATCAATGAAGCTCTTGAATATTCTGACGTTGTATTATGGATAGTTGACGCAGGCACAAAGAAATTACAGCCTGACGATTTTAACATGGCCGAAATTTTATCAGCCTCAAAAACAAAATTACCTGTGATTTTAATCGCAAATAAATCTGATGTCGCAAATTCTGAAAATGCTTTCAAACTTTACGACGAAATTTATAAATTTCACGAAAAATTTTCAGTATCGGCGAAATTCAAACACGGCATTGATGAATTAATAAATGCTTTGAAATTAATAATACCTGAAGGAGAACCGATTTATGATCCTGAAATTTTAATGGACACTACCGAAAAATTTGTTGCTTCTGAAATAATAAGGGAAAAGATTTTAATGTTGTTTCGTGATGAAGTTCCTCATTGCGTAGCGGTTAATATCGAAGAATATAAAAGTCCTGAAGAATTTCCCGAACGTTCAGGAAGAAAATTATATATTAGAGCGTCATTAATAGTTGAGACAGAAGGTCAAAAGAAAATTTTAATCGGTTCAAACGGTAACATGATAAAGAAAATAGGAGCATTAAGCCGAAAAAGCATTGAAGATGTTACAGGATTGCCGGTATTTTTGGAATTATGGGTTAAAGTCGTTGAAGGTTGGAGAAAAAATCAAGCTGCATTAAAACGTTATATAAAATGAGCACACCCCCCTTTTATGAAGATGTGCCCATTAAAATTTACTCTACATCAAATTCTGTTGTGTCAGTGGTGATGAGTTTCGCAGATTTGACACTGAGTGGAACTTTCTTGAAGATACTCCCGTTTGTAACAATCCCTGATGCAAGAGCCTGCACTTGAGCTTCAGTAACGCTTGGTTTTGCGTAGTTGTAATTAATCACTGAAGTTTTGTTACTTGCGATGTTAAATGTCAAAGCGAGTTTCGTCGTAGTAGCCATAATCTTTTCACCTCCTTTCATTTTAATTCACTCATAAATGCGTTAGTCATTCATCAATCTTGTTGTAGTGGTTTTCTGAACTTCGTAAATTGATTTTGATAAACAAGGTTCCATTAAATCAACGATGTTCATAGCTTTTTGAGCGTCCCACTCGTCTTTGTCAAGGCTGCCTAACGATATTGATACCGTCTGAACTATTCCGTCTTTTGTACCGTTGTTAAGCTTGACTGATACAGAGTGCTTTAACGTTAATTCGCTAACTGCCATAATTTTTTCACCTGCCTTTCAATTTAATCTCTTGTCCTGCAAGACGATTGAAATTATACGCATAAAAGATTTTTTTGTCAAGTATGTAGCATAAAAGATTTTTATTTAAGGCATGAAAAAAAGCGGCTACCTTGATGATAACCGCCTTTTTCCTATTCTCACGTGTGGGACTTTACATCAAAAATTCTTTCGCAACAAATAAAATTGATAAAACAATCATTAAGAACGAAATGTCTTTGAATTTTCCAGTTAAAATTTTTATCGCA
The DNA here is from genome assembly GCA_937899395.1 of uncultured Fretibacterium sp. Classification (GTDB taxonomy): domain Bacteria; phylum Synergistota; class Synergistia; order Synergistales; family Aminobacteriaceae; genus JAFUXM01. Next base: position 37,023 of record CALBPU010000073.1, on the reverse strand, counting down.
ACGTACGAAACAATAGCGAACTCAATTCCGATAGCTATACTGTAAGCAAGAGGCATCATGAAGAAACCAAGCAATGAAGGAATTAATTCTGTCCAATCAGTATAGTTTATATCTCTAAGGCTCATCATCATGTATATACCGACTATGATAAGAGCAGGTGCGGTGGCGTATCCTGGTACCATTCCAACGATAGGCGTGAAGAATATCGCTCCGACGAAAAGCAATGCCGTTACGATTGACGTTAAGCCCGTTCTGCCTCCCTGAGCAACTCCTGACGAACTTTCAACATAAGATGTAACTGTCGATGTTCCCATAGCAGCTCCCGCCATAGTAGCAACTGCATCAGCCATTAATGCGCCTTTAGCTCTCGGGAGATTTCCATTCTCATCAAGCAGACCGCTTCTGTTGCAAACTCCTACAAGAGTTCCCAATGTATCAAAGAAATCTACGAAGAAGAACGTGAAAACTATTACCCAAAATTGAGGTTCTTTTACAAGTGAAAAATCAAGCTGACCTAAAAGAGGAGTTATAGAAGGAGGCTGAGAGACAAAATTTTCAGGAACTTGAACAAGTCCGAGAGCCGCCGCAATTCCTGTAACTATTAAAATTCCAAGCAATAACGCGCCTTTTACGTTCCATGCCGTCAAAACCGACATTACAAGCAAGCCTAAAAGTGAAAGCATCATAGGCATGTTGTTTTTAATGTGTCCAAGTCCCAAAAGAGTTGCCGAATCGTCAACAATAATTCCTGCGTTTTGAAGCCCTATGAAAGCTATGAAAAGTCCTATACCTGCTGAAATTCCGATTTTCAGCGATTTAGGGATTGAATTCATTATAGCTTCACGAATGCTCGTAAGTGTCAACACTGCGAAAATTGCGCCCTCAATGAAAACTGCCGCAAGCGCCATTTGCCACGTAACAGGGGCACCGTTGATTTTCATAGCAGCTACAACGCCGAATGCGAAAAACGCATTTAATCCCATACCGGGAGCTAACGCTATCGGGTAATTTGCGAAAATTGCCATCAAAAACGTTCCCAAAGCTGAAGCCAAACAAGTAATAACAATTAATGCGTTAAAATCCATGCCTGTTGAGCTTAAAATATTCGGGTTGACGAAAATTATGTAAGACATCGTAACAAATGTAGTAATTCCAGCTAAAACTTCCGTCATAAACGTAGTCCCGTTTTCTTTAAGTTTGAACATGAAAAAAATCACACTCCCAAAAAATTTTACATAATTATCTCACAAAAATTTCTTGAATATATCCCTTAGTAATGTCAACATATCCTTGATCCGTTATTCTGAGTTCGGGAATTACGGTTAAACAAAGGAACGACATCACCATGAAGGGGTGAGCTGTTTTTATTCCGATATTTGAAGCAGCGTTTTCCATTTTTTCAAGCTCTCTGGATACTTCAGCAGGAGTTAAATAGCTCATAAGTCCGCCTATAGGAAGCGCAAATTCCTGCAAAATTCTTTCCTCATCACAAACCGTTAAGCCGCCTCCCATTTTCGCTAAAGATTTCAGAGCAGTTTGAATTGATAAATCATCAGTCCCTATTACGACAAAATTATGAGCGTCATGAGCAACTGAAGAACCTACCGCGCCTCTTTTAATCCCGAAACCTTTCACAAATCCTACTCCAAAAGCTCCCGTGTCTCTGTGTCTTTCAAGGACAACGATTTTAGCAACGTCGTTTTCAATGTCAGGAACTGCAAAACCGTCATAATCAACTTTAGGTTTCATCTGTAATGTCGTAGTTAAAATACTTCTTTCATTAATGCCGATGACGTTAATATTTTTATCGGGTTGATATTTTACTTTAAGCTGTTCGAGTGAAGGAATTTTTTTCACGGCAGTTTTCATTACGGGGGCAATGTGTTGAGTGGTTTCGTTGTCGGAAATATCATAGACTTCACCGTCTCTCACAGTTTGACGGCCGTTTTTCCAAACGTATCGGATTTTGAAATTTTCATCAATAACATCGCTTTCAAGCAATGAAAAATCAGCAATTTTTCCCGGAGCAATTCCGCCTCTGTCATAGAGCCTGAAATATTCCGCAGGACTTAACGTTACAAGTCTCAAAGCTATAAACGGGTTCAAACCGTCTTTAACCATAATTCTGATTTTTTCGTCCATATGTCCTTTTTCAATCAAGTATCTTGCTGTAATGTCATCACTGACCGCCATACATCTTGAAGCGTTCAAAGGATTTTCGTGAATTAAAGGCAAAAGAGTTTTGAGATTTGGAAATGAAGCTCCTTCTCTAATCATGATCCACATTCCCCGCTTTAATTTTTCCCTTGCCTCTGAAATTTCGTTGCATTCATGATCAGATGAAACACCGCTGGAGAGATAAGCGTTCAAATTTTTTCCCGAAACGTTAGGAGCATGGCCTGTTAAAGGGACGTTGCCGGCAGCGAGAATTTTACCCCAAGCTTCAGCATCACCGTTAATAACAGCGGGGAAATTCATCATCTCACCTAAATGTTGAACTAAATTTTTATCAAACATAATTTTTATCGTAGTCATATCTATAGGTTCATAAGGAGTTTCAAAATCTGAAGCAGGGACACATGAAGGCGCGCCGTAAAAAATGTCAATAGGAAGTCCTTGTGAAGCTCTGAACATATATTCAAGACCTGATAAGCCTAAAGCGTTTGAAATTTCGTGAGGATCAGCCATAACAGCGGTAGTGCCTCTGACAGCAACAGCTTCGGCAAATGCTTGAGGTGTCATCATAGTATCTTCAATGTGAACATGCCCGTCAATCATTCCGGGAATTAAAACTTTACCTTGAGCATCGAAATTAATAATGCCGTCATAATGTTCTCCGATACCCGCAATTTTTCCCGAACATACAGCGACATCTCCGAATTCATATTCAAGAGTGTAGACGTTAGCAATTTTAGCGTTATGAATAACTAAGTCGGCAGGAATTTCTCCCCGTGCTACAGAAGCGATTTTAATCATGAAAATTTTCTCCTTTCAATTTTTTAATATTATATTATGTAAAAAAAAACGAAAATTTTATCGATATTAAAGAGTTATAATGATGAAAATTTTTAAGGAGAATACTGTTTTATATGAACGCAATCGTAACTGTTGTAGGAAAAGACCGTGTAGGAATTATTGCGGCAGTTTGCAACACTCTTGCTAAACTCAATATTAACGTCCTCGATATTTCACAAACTATTATTCAGGGAAATTTTACTATGGTCATGGCCGTAGATATTTCTGAAGCGAACGTGAAATTTCTCGAAATCAAAAATGCCCTTTCAAATTTAGGCGATGAAATGAAACTCTCAATCCGTATTCAACGGGAAGAAATTTTTGACACAATGCACGTTATTTAAGGGAATAAAATGATTAACAATCGCGATATTTTTTCAACGATCGAAATGATCGAACAACAACATCTCGACATCAGAACCGTAACTATGGGAATTTCCCTTTTAAGTTGTGCAGATGAAAATATTTTAAGAGCCTGCGAAAAAATTTACGATAAAATTTCCCGTGAAGCCTCTAATCTTGTAAGCACATGTGAAGATATTGAAACTGAATTCGGAATACCTATTGTTAATAAAAGAATTTCCGTTACTCCTATTTCACTTGTCGCTTCAGCCTCAAAATCTGATGATTATGTGAAATTCGCTCAAATTCTTGACCGTGCAGCTAAAAATTGCGGAGTTAATTTCATCGGAGGTTATTCGGCTCTTGTTCAAAAAGGAATGACAATCAGTGATGAAAAATTAATACGTTCAATTTCTCAGGCTTTAGCTTCAACCGATATTGTTTGTTCATCTGTTAATGTAGGTTCAACAAGAGCAGGAATTAATATGGACGCTGTAAAATTGCTCGGCAACGTTATAACAGAGACCGCAAAACTTACTGCCGACAGAGACGCTATAGGTTGTGCAAAATTAGTCGTGTTTTGTAACGCCGTTGAAGATAATCCTTTCATGGCCGGAGCATTTCACGGTTCAGGAGAAGCCGAGAAAGTTATTAATGTCGGAGTTTCAGGGCCGGGAGTTGTATATAATGCTCTGCAAAATTGTAAGGACAAAAAACTTGACGAAATTTCCGAGATAATCAAAAAAACCGCTTTCAGAATTACAAGAATGGGTCAGCTTGTTGCCTCTGAAGCCTCAAAAAAATTAAATGTTCCTTTTGGTATCGTTGATTTATCATTAGCTCCTACTCCTGCAATCGGCGATTCAGTTGCACGTATCCTCGAAGCAATGGGGCTTGAAACTTGCGGAACTCACGGGACAACAGCGGCTCTTGCTCTCTTAAATGACGCTGTGAAAAAAGGAGGCATTATGGCTTCTTCATCAGTAGGAGGTTTATCGGGAGCGTTTATTCCTGTTTCTGAAGATGAAGGAATGATCGCTGCGGCTATGAAAGGAACATTAAATATTGATAAGCTAGAAGCTATGACGTGCGTTTGTTCAGTCGGTCTTGATATGATAGCAATACCAGGAGACACTCCTCCCGAAACAATTTCAGCGATAATCGCCGACGAGGCCGCTATAGGAATGGTGAACAATAAAACTACGGCCGTTAGAGTTTTGCCTGCTCCGAATAAAAATACAGGAGATAAAATCAAATTAGGAGGGTTATTAGGTGAAGCTCCCGTTATGCCTGTACATAAAGAATCAAGCTCGGAATTTATTAAACACGGTGGACGTATTCCGGCACCTTTGCAAAGTTTGAGGAATTAATCAATGTCAACACTATTAAAAAATGCAAATGTCTTTACTAAAGATGGAATAAAAAAAATTGATGTTTTACTTGACGGAAAAATTTTAAGAACTGATTTCAAAAATTATGAACAGGAAATAAATTTAGAAGGATTATATTTATTTCCCGGTTTTGTTGATGTTCATGTTCATTTTCGTGAACCGGGATTTGAATATAAAGAAACAATTAAAACAGGTTCAATGGCTGCTGCTCACGGAGGTTATACGGCGGTCTGCACAATGCCTAATCTTAATCCCGTTCCTTCAACTTTATCAAACCTTCAAAAACAACTCGACATCATCGAAAAAGATTCCTTAATTCATATTTACCCAATCGGAGCAATTACTATGGAACAAAAAGGACGCGGAGAACTTTCACATATCGAAGAAATTGCGCCCTATGTCATAGCTTTCTCAGATGACGGAAAAGGAATTCAAAATGAAAATTTAATGCGTGAAGCCATGAAACAAATTTCAAAAGCAGGAAAATTTATAACGGCACATTGCGAAGTTGAAAGCGAATTGAAACCCGGAGGCTGTATTAACGAAGGAGAATATTCAAAACTTCACGGCCATGTCGGAATTAATAATGCCTCTGAATATCTCGAAGTTCAAAGAGATATTAAACTTGCTCAAGAATTAGACGCAAAATTTCATGTCTGTCATGTATCAACTAAGGAAAGCGTAAATTTAATCCGTGAAGCAAAAAATAAAGGCGTTAAAGTTACAGCAGAAACAGCTCCGCATTATTTAATTTTTACGGATAATGATTTGAAAGAAGACGGAAAATGGAAAATGAATCCTCCAATCAGAGCAGCTCAAGACAGGCAAGCCTTATTGGAAGGGATTAAAGACGGAACTATCGACTGCATTATAACGGATCATGCACCGCATTCTAAAGAGGAAAAATCTAAAGGTTTGGACGGTTCAGCATTTGGAATTGTCGGACTTGAAACATGTTTTGCGGCCATGTATAAAAATTTAGTCTTGAAAAACGTTATATCGCTTGAAAAATTAATCGAATTAATGTGTGTTAATCCGCGAAAAATTTTTGGCATTAAAGGCGGATATATTGAAGATAATTGCGATGCTGATTTTGTGATTATGGATTTGAATAAACTTTACAAAGTTGATACCGATAAATTTTATTCGATGGGAAAAAGTACGTTGTTTGAAGGAATGGAAGTTCAGGGCGAAACTGTTGCAACTTACGTAGGAGGCGAAAAAGTTTATGCGAGAGATTGATTTTACGGTCATTGAAAACAAAAAACTTGCTGAAAATATTTACAGAATAATTTTTGAAGGCGATACTTCAGACATAACTAAAGCAGGACAATTTGTTAATGTGAAAATTCCAGGACAATATTTGAGGAGGCCGTTTTCAGTTTGTGATTGGAATGAAAAAGAACTTACGATTATATATAAAGTTGTCGGAGCAGGCACTCAAGCATTGAGCAATATTTCAAAGGGAGTTAAACTTTCAGTGTTAAGCGGTTTGGGAAACGGTTACGAATTAAAAGATCATCAAAAAATTTTGCTTGTAGGAGGCGGAGTAGGTGTCCCTCCGTTATACGGCCTCGCTAAAAAATTCCTCGAAAAAAATATTAATCCTGAAATTATTTTAGGCTTCAATAAATCTGAAGAATGTTTCTATATTGATGAATTTCGAGCGTTAAATCTTGATGTAAAAGTTACGACTATTGACGGAAGTTACGGAGTTAAAGGACTTGTAACAGATGTTATTAACGGTGATGAATATGTTTATGCCTGCGGGTCTTTACCTATGTTAAAAGCTGTTCACAAAAAAGTTAATGACGGTCAATTCAGCTTTGAGGCTCGAATGGGCTGCGGATTCGGAGTGTGCATGGGCTGCAGCTGCAAAACTAAAAACGGTTACAAAAGAATTTGCAAAGACGGCACAATTTTTTATCATTCTGAAATAATTTTTGGAGATGATTAAAATTATGATAGACATTACTACAAATTTATCAGGCTTGAAACTCGATAACCCTGTTATACCTGCTTCGGGAACTTTCGGTTACGGCGTTGAAATGTCTGAGCTTTACGACTTAAACATTCTCGGCTCAATCAGCATTAAAGGTACAACAAAAGAACCTCGTTTCGGAAATGAATTGCCAAGAATCGCTGAAACTAAAAGCGGAATTATAAATTCAGTAGGACTTCAAAATCCCGGCATTGAACAAGTAATAAATCATGAGCTTCCGAACTTAGCAAAAATTTTTCACAAACCTGTTATCGCAAATATATCGGGCTTCAGCGTCTCTGAATATGTTTATTGTGCCGAAAAAATTAATGATGTTCCCAACGTCGGAATAATTGAAATCAATGTTTCATGCCCTAATGTTCATGGAGGAGGTTTAGCGTTCGGAGTTGATTGCGAAAAAGTTGCTGAGGTTACAAGAGAAGTTAAAAGAGTAACAACAAAACCGATTTATATAAAACTCTCTCCTAATGTTACGGATATAACGGAAATAGCAAAGGCTGCCGAAGCTGAAGGAGCTGACGGAATATCTTTAATTAACACTTTATTGGCAATGAGAATTGATATTAAAACTCGAAAAACAATAATTGCAAATAAAACGGGCGGATTATCAGGAGCTGCAATTTTTCCTATAGCTTTGAGAATGGTTCACCAGGTTCATGAAGCCGTAAAAATTCCTGTTATCGGAATGGGCGGAATATCCTCTGCTGAAGATGTTATCGAAATGATGATGGCAGGAGCTTCAGCAGTTCAAATCGGTGCTGCGAATTTAATTGAGCCTTTTATCTGCAAAAAAATTATTGAAGATTTACCAAAAGTTTGTGAACGATTGAGCATTAAAAGTTTGTCAGATGTAATAGGCGCTATCAATTAATAATTAATTTGTAGGTGATTTATGAACCCCGGCGTGAACACTCGCGACTTTAGTCGTGAGATGAAACTCCGCTTCCGATTTGACATTGGTTAAAAATTTGCTATAATACAAAAATAAAAAGTAATGTTGTGTTCTTAACAGGGCTATACAGTAGTGGCGAAGTGGACATGCCTGCAAGAATAAGGGTGCCTTAACAGGTGGAAACTTAAAACCAAACTTCTTGAACGAGGATTTTTATCCTTTCGAAGCCTTCGACTTTAGTCGAAGGGGGTTTACTTATCATTATTTTTAGAGTAAAAGAGCATATTTTTTAGAGTAAAAGAGCATAACACTTTTCGAAATATGCTCTTTTTTCTCTTGGTACATCATTTCGTGTCCTTAACTTAATGACATTGTGAAACTGACAGAGGGGGGTTTAACTTAAACGTCTAAATTTTTAACCTCATGAGCGTTTGCTATGATAAATTCACGGCGAGGCTCAACTTTATCTCCCATTAAAATATCAAAATATTCATCGGCCAAAAAATTATCGTCAAGTTCAACCTGCTTTAATATCCTGTTAGCAGGATCCATTGTTGTTTCCCATAATTGCTCAGGGTTCATTTCACCGAGACCTTTGTAACGCTGCACACTGACTTTTGAAGGATCTGGAGCTTTGTTGATGTTCTCTCGTAATTCTTTGTCGGTGTAACAATAATTAATTTCTTTTCCGTATTGAACACGATACAAAGGCGGTTGTGCAAGATATAAATATCCTTGCGATAAAAGTTCGGGCATGTGTCTGTAAAAGAATGTCAACAATAATGTGCTTATATGTGCTCCGTCAACATCGGCATCAGTCATAATTATAATTTTATGATAACGGAGTTTTGAAGCGTCAAATTCGTTTCCAATTCCACAGCCTAAAGCAGTTATTATGGTTTGAATTTCTCGGTTAGCTAACATTTTATCCATGTGAGCTTTTTCGACGTTCAAAATTTTTCCCCTTAACGGCAAAATAGCTTGAAACTTTCTGTCCCGTCCTTGTTTTGCTGAACCTCCTGCACTGTCTCCTTCAACTATATATAACTCCGTGTTTTCTGCTTTCTTTGATGAACAATCAGCAAGTTTTCCCGGTAAAGTCATTCCTGACATTGCGCCTTTACGAACTAATTCACGCGCTTTTTTGGCAGCTTCTCTGGCACGTCTCGCTCGAACTGCTTTCTCAACTATCGGCCTGACTATTTCGGTACGTTCCTCAAATACTGATAACAATCCTTCGTACATAAACGAATCTACAGCGCCTCTTACTTCACTGTTTCCGAGTTTCGTTTTGGTTTGTCCTTCAAATTGAGGTTCACTGAGTCTCACGGATAAGACACATGTTAAACCCTCTTTCAAATCATCGCCCGATAAATTTTCTTCCTTATCCTTCAGAACTTTTCCAGCTCTCGCAGCCTCATTAACCGCCCTTGTTAAAGCCGTTCTAAGTCCGATTAAATGCGTACCGCCTTCAATAGTGTGAATTAAATTAGCGTAGGTGTATACATGTTCCTGATAACCATCGTTATATTCAAGTCCTACATCAATCGAAATGTTATCTCGTGTTCCCGAAAGGACTATCGGTTCATCGAACAAAGGCATTCTGTCCCTGTCAATATATTTTACGAACGCCCCTATTCCTCCCTTGAAGAAATATTCACGGCTGTCATTAGTTCTTTCATCAAAGACTGAAATTTTCAATCCAGGATTTAAGAACGCTAATTCCTTGAAACGGCTTTTTAATGTGTCAAGTGAATGGTGAACATCTTCAAATATTTCTTTGTCAGGTAAATATTCAATCCTAGTTCCTTGCCAATTCGCCGGAACTCCCTCCGATAAATCAGTAACAGGTTTTCCTCTTTCAAAGCGTTGAGTTTTTTCGATACCGTCTCTGGCAATAGTAACTACTAACCATTCTGATAAAGCATTAACAACAGAAACTCCGACACCGTGAAGCCCTCCTGAAACTTTATAAGCTCCTTCACCAAATTTTCCGCCTGCATGTAAAACTGTTAAAACAACTTCGCTCGTGGGTCTTCCGTTATATGGGTGAGGGTCTGTAGGAATACCTCGTCCGTTATCCTGAACGCTGATACTCTCGTCTTTGTGAATAGTAATTTTAATTTCGTTGCAGAAGCCTGCCATAGCTTCGTCAACAGAGTTATCAACAACTTCGTAGACTAAATGATGAAGCCCTCTTGCACTTGTATCTCCTATATACATTCCCGGACGTTTGCGAACAGCTTCAAGACCTTCGAGGACTTTAATACTTTCAGCACCGTAATTTGTATTCTCCATTTTGTCTCCTTGTATAATATATAATTCAAAATCTTTCAAGGAGGATTATATCAAATTGAAACACATTACTAAGACACGAGTTAGATATGGCGAGACCGACAAAATGGGAGTGGCATATTACGGGAATTATATGAACTGGTTTGAAATGGGACGATCGGATTTTTGCAGAGCTATGGGAAAAAGTTATGCAGCGTGGGAAGCTGAAGGAATTTTATTGCCCGTTGTTGAAGCTCATTGCCGTTATAAATCTTCGTTACTTTATGATGAAGAATTTGAAATTGAAACCGAAGTAACGAAATTAACAAAGGTCAGTGTAGTTTTTGAGTGCAAAGTTTTTCATGAAGTAAACGGACAAAGAGTTTTAGCGGCTGAAGGTTACACGAAACATGCCTTTACATCAACGGACGGGAAATTATTGAGAGATGGAAATAAATTAGAGGCATGGTTAAAGAAAATCGGGGAATAAATTTTTCCCCTTTATATATTTAATGAAGGATTAACAACCACTTCATCACGTGAAAAATTCCCTCTCTTAAATGAATTTCGCCCTGCCATAGCAATCATTACGGCATTATCTGTACAACGTTTTAATTCCGGAAGCCATACTTTGAAATTTTTATCGTTCATTAATGCTTCACGTAAAGCACTGTTTGCCAAGACACCTCCTGAAGCTGTTACTTTTTTGATGCCTGTAAGTTTTACAGCAAGATTAATTTTTGATATTAAAGCTTCTGTTACAGCTCTTTGAAATGAAGCGCATAAATCTTCAATTTTTTGTTCGGGGATAATTTGATTTTGTTCCTGAAATTTTTCCCCCTGCCATAATAACGCCGTCTTTAATCCGCTGAAACTAAATTCAATTTCGTGAGTATTCTTTAATGGTATAGGGAAATTAAAAGCATAAGGATTTCCGTTTTTAGCTAGCCTGTCAATTTCCGGGCCTCCAGGATAATTCAAGCCTAAAATTTTTGCTGCCTTATCATAAGCTTCGCCCGCAGCATCGTCTCTTGTTTCTCCTAATAATTTGTAATCACCGAAATTTTTGACTTCAATAATTTCCGTATGTCCTCCAGAAACTATTAACGACAAAAACGGAGGCTCCAAATTTTTTGCCTCAACTAACGGTGCGAACAAATGACCTTCAATATGATTAACTCCGATTAAAGGTACTCTCCAAACCTGCGACAAAGCTTTTGCAGTTTGAACTCCGACGATTAACGAACCCATTAAACCCGGTCCGCATGTTACAGCAATTAAATTTAATTCATTGCCTTTAAGGTTACATTCTTTTAATGCAGCGTCAACTAACGGCAACAAATTTTCAAGATGTTTACGGGCAGCAAATTCAGGAATAACTCCGCCGAATTTAGAATGATCTTTAATTTGGCTTGATAAAAATTCGCATAAAACTTCATTGTCATTATTCAAAACCGCAACGCCCGTGTCATCGCAGCTTGTTTCAATTCCGAGTGTGTAAAATTTTTCAGTCATTTTCTATCTGTTACATAAAAGAATTATTTTCAACAAACTCCGGCCATGAATGATTAACGAAATCATCATAAGAATCAAATAACGGAGGTTGTTCAATGTCATCGTTAAAAATAAATTGCTCAAAACCATTCAAAGCAATTTCACCGAACCATAATTTTGAATCGCATTCACGATTATGAGAGAACATTAACATTTTTTATAGCTCCTTTATTAAAGTTGCCACAGCTCTGCACTTCATAGCCAGCCCTCGTCCTGCATCATCAATTTCTTCGGGAGATTTGAACTTTATATTTACATCAAAAAATTTCCCCAGATTATTTTTTATGGCCGGTTTATATTTATTAAGTCTTGGAACTTGAGCTTCAACAACTGCGTCAACAAATTCAACTTTCCAACCTTCAGCTTTAACAAGCTTCATTACTTCCTCAAGTAATTTCATGCTGTCAGCACCTTTGAATTTTTCATCGTCAGCAGAAAAAATATTCCCAATATCCTCAAGACCTGCTGCTCCTAAAATCGAATCCATTATTGCATGAGTTAGAATATCTGCGTCAGAATGTCCAAGCAATCCTAAATTAGAATCTTGAATTTTTACTCCGCCTAAAATTAATTTTCGTTCAGGCACTAATCTGTGAACATCATAGCCGATTCCGGTACGAATAATTTTGTTATTTACGAGTGATTTAGCGATTAACATGTCATCTTGAAATGTAATTTTGAAATTTAATTTTTCACCCTTAACATAATCTAATTTTAATCCGAAATTTTCCCATGCTTCAGCTTCATCTTTAGCTTTAAGATTTTTTGTTACGGCATTGATTAATTTTTCACGGTGAAAACTTTGAGGCGTTTGAGTGATATAAAGTCCTTCACGTTCAACACACGAAATTTTTTCATCGTCAATTCTCTTCAAAGCGTCTGAAACAGGCAATACCGGTACAACTCCGACATCATTTTCAGTTTTTGCCATTAATGAGAGAAATAAATTTTTGCTCGCAAAAGGTCTGGCGGCATCGTGGACTAAAACATATTCACATTCAGAAGCTTTTAAGCCGTTCAAAACAGATTCAGCCCTCTCAGAACCTCCCTTAATAATTTTCAGAGGGATTTTATAATTTTCATCGGGCAAAATTTTTTCGTCATAATCACTCGGAATTACCAAAATTATTTCGGATATAAATTCGTTAAGTTCGTTAGCTTTATCCGCACTCCATTTCCATAAAGGTTTTCCGTCTAGAATTGAGAATTGTTTTCGTTCACCGCCCATTCTTGAACCTTTACCGCCCGCAACAATTATAAAAGAAAAATTTTTCTCACTCATTCAATTTGCCTCCTTGCTTCTAATGCCATGTGAAGAGTTATTCTGTCAGCAAACTCAATCGAGCCTCCCATAGGAAGACCGAACGCAAGCCTCGAAATCTTTTTTGTCCTGACAGCTTTCAAAATATCAAGCAAAGTGTAATAAGTCATATCGCCTTCAATTTTAGGACTTGTAGCTATAATAATTTCATCAGGTTTGAGAAGTTTTATATGCTTCAACAAAAATTCAATGGAATCATCGTTAAGGTCTTGACCGTTAAGAGGCGAAATTTTGTTCCCTAAAACATGATAAAGCCCGTTATAAATTCCGGCTTCCTCAAATGCAGATAAAGATTCGAGGTCTTCAACAATGCAAAGAGTTTTTTTATCTCTTAAAGGGTCTGAACAAATTTTGCAAGGATCTCTCTCTGAAATATTTCCGCATAAACTACAAAGCTTGAGATTTATTTTCAGATTGGCAACAGCTTTTCCGATTTTCTCAAGCTCTTTATTATTTTGTTGTAAAAGGTAATAGACGATTCGTTTTGCGCTTTTACTTCCAAGTCCGGGAAATTTTTTCAGTATCGAAATTAATTCGCTTATAGGATCCAAGTTTTACATCCTCATTCCCATTGCTCCGAGTGCGCCTGTAATACCGCCCATTCTTTCAGTCATAAGCTCACGGCTTTTTTTGAGACCTTCATTAACTGCCGAAACGATTAAATCCTCAAGCATTTCTTTATCATCGGGGTTAATGACTTCGGGATCAATTTTTATCTCAACAATATCGCCCTGTCCTGTGAAAGTTGCTTTGACCATTCCGCCGCCGACAGTTGCTTCAACTTTTTCGTTAGCTAAGTTATCCTGAATTTTCATCATTTGAGCCTGCATTTGTTTAGCCTGTTTCATAATGTTGTTAATGTTCATGAAAGATTTATTCTCCATTCGTTCAGATTTACCCCCTCGCCATTTCATGATCCTATCTCCCTTCTAAGGGGGCGCAAGATTTTCGCTCTCGTCTCCCCTAAGTTAGGGGATATGTCAACTTTTGTTGACAGAGGGGTTTATTATTTAACATAAATTCTATCATAATACAAAAAAACAGACCTGCTTATGAACCCCGGCGTGAACACTTGCGATTTTAGTCGTGAGATGAGCGCCGCTTCTAATTTGACATGAGTTAAAATTTTGCTAGAATACAAAAACAAAAAGTAATGTTGTGTCCTTAACAGGGCTATTGACTTTAGTCGAAGGAGGTTCACGAAGGAGAAAAATTTTTTATGCTTGAAATTTTCAAAGCTCTTCCGGCAGGAGGAACAATTTTTAATTCCATTGCTGTAATTTTAGGAAGCATTTTAGGTTTAACGATAGGGAAATTTATTCCAGAGAAATTACATCGGACGATTTTTAATTGTCTGGGATTATTTACGCTTTATGTAGGAATTAATATGGCTCTCAACACAAAACATTCAATAGCCGTGTTATTAAGTCTTGTATTGGGAACGATAACGGGAGAATTATTAGGACTTGAAACGAAATTAAACGGGCTTGGAGATAAACTCAAAGCGAAATTAAAAACTTCAAACGAAAAATTCACTGAAGGATTTGTAACAGCGACATTATTATTTTGTGTAGGTTCAATGGCAATAGTCGGAGCATTTGAGGACGGCATTAGAAATAATCCCGAAATTTTAATGACAAAGGGAATTATGGACGGAATATCATCAATTTTATTTTCAGGCTCACTAGGGCTTGGAGTAATTTTTTCAACAATTCCGATGTTCATATATCAAGGAGCTTTAACTTTTGCGGCAATATGGGCTGAACCTTTTATAACTGCTGAAATGTACGCAAATATTTCTGGTTTAGGAGGTTTAATGATTATGGGAATAGGATTGAACTTACTGAAACTCACAAAATTAAATTTGTGCGATATGCTTCCTGCGCTGGTATATATTGTAATTTTTTCAAGGATATTTGCGTAAAAACCCCCACGTTTGTGGGGATTATATTATTTTATGTTAAAAAACTCCGGCAAAATTTTTTCAAGCTCTTCAAATTTATATTGCCCGACCGATTCTCCTTCACGAAATAAAAACGCTCCAGAAGGTGTACCTGCTATTCCGAATTTTGCGTGCCGTGCTTCCTTAGGGCCGTTGACTTCACAACCCATAACTGCAACTGAAATTCCGTCAGGCAAATTTTTCAACATCGGTTCAACAATTTTTACGAGCTTCATAACATCAGCCCTTCTTCTTCCGCATGTAGGACACGAAATTAAATTCACTCCTTTAGTACGGATTTCAAGAGCCTTCAAAATTTCGTAACCGACTTTAACTTCTCGTTCAGGTTCATCAGTTAATGACACTCTCAAAGTATCTCCGATATTTTTCAATAGCAATTCCGAAATACACGCAGTCCCTTTTACAATGCCTCCGTCTCCGGGGCCTGCTTCGGTTAAACCGATGTGCATCGGGAAATCAGGATAATTTTTCGCTATTAATTCGTTTGCTCTGACACATTCTTTAACACTTGATGACTTTGCAGACAAAATTAAATTCGTGAAATTTTTACTCAACAATAATTCGGCCTGCTCCCTAACTGCTATAAATAACGCTTCTGCCCTGTCTCCTTTAGCTTCGTTTAACTGAGCAAGCGAAATCGAACCTCCGTTAGCTCCGATACGAATAACTACTCCCAAATTTTTCGCAGTAGTTATAACATCATCAAGTTTGTTTAACGGCATGTTGCCGGGATTAATGCGAATTGCTTTACAGCCTGCTTCCATAGCTGAAATTGCCAAAGCAGGATCAAAATGAATATCCGCCATTATTGCAAGCTTCGTATGTTCAACTAAATATTTGAAGTCGGACGAAAATTTTAAGTCGGGAAGAGCCGCTCTTGCCATTTCACAGCCGCAATTTATAAGCCTATCACACTGGGCTAAACATTCCTCATGTTTATCAAGCGAAATTTTCAACATGCTCTCAACTCTCACCGGAGCATCTCCGCCGATTGTCAATGAATTAATTTTTACCTGTAATTTACTGTTCATGATTTTTAATCCTTAATGAGTGAAAAATAAATTATAAACGTCTTTGAATGTTACCAATATCATCAACGAAATTAATAACACAAATCCCGCAGTATGAATCCAATTCTCAACTTTTTCGGGAAGCCTCCTTCTAACTATCATCTCGAGCAGCACAAATAATATTCTTCCTCCGTCAAGCGCAGGTATAGGAAACAAATTCATAATTCCTAAATTCAACGCAATAATTGCTATAAACGTTATGAAATCCCAAAATCCCGATCTCATTGCCTGACCTGACATTGAAGCTATTCCTACAGGCCCTGTTACATCTGCTTCCTGCTGTCTTGTGATTAATTCTGCTAATCCTCTTAACATCATGGCCGTCATTCGATACGTATAACCTAACGAACTTCTGATTGCCGTGAAAAATCCGAGACGTTTATATGAAGGTGATATTCCTAACATAGCACGGCCGTATTCTTTATTAACAGGGACTGAAATATTTAACGTCAAAATTTCTTCGTTGCGTTTGATTTCAAATTTAACTGTCTCATTTTTGGCACTCTCAAAACGAATTTTTTCCGACATCTCACGCCATTGAGTTACTTTTTCATCGTTTACGCTTAAAATTTCATCGCCGATTTTCAAGCCCGCAATTTCTGACGGAAAACCCGGCATAATTTCACCGATTTTTGTGCTCTCAATATCCTGAACTCCGTGAGCAAATAACAAAAATGCCATCAACAATACTGCAAGCAGCACGTTAAACAATGAGCCGTTGAGCAATATTAAAAATCTTTTCCAAGCTGATTGTTCATTAAAACCCATTCCTGAAATTACTTGCTCGTCATCTTCTTCTTCGTCCATTCCTGCGAGCCTGCAAAATCCTCCGACAGGTAACAAACGAAATGACCATAACATGTTATCTTTTTTGCTTCTGTGTTGTAAGATAGCCGGCCCCATTCCGAAAGCAAATTCATGAACTTGAACACCCAAAATTTTTGCCGTTATGTAATGTCCGTATTCATGAACCAAAACACAAACGGCTATAACTATCACAAATGCTATAAAAGCTGTTAATCCCGTAAACATAAATAAAATTTTTTCTCCTTACATAATAAATTTCGAGGCATTATTATAAAATATGTCTGAAATTTCTTTATCAGTAAGATTTAGAGATTTTATTTTTTCGACGCATTCAGATTGCGAACTCCAAGGTGAATCCGTTCCGAATATTACACGGTCAGAGCCAAAAATTTTTATCATTCGCAAAAATTCTTCATCGTTTAACATTTTACATTCCTCAGAGCTTTTATAATGTCCGTCTCCGTTGGATGTAAATTCTCCTGATGAAAATGCTGTGTCAATATATACGTCCTTAATATCCGCAAAAATTTCCTCAGCCTCTTCCCAACATCTCCAGCCTCCCATGTGAGCCAAAATAATTTTCGAAGCATTTGAAGATTTTAGAGCGTTGAAAATTTTTTTCGGCATTGATTTTTCATCTTCAGGAAACCCTATGTCCCAACCTGCATGAATTAATACAGCTAATCCGATTTCGTTTGCAGCTTCGAGAATGTTTATATAACGTTCGTCATCAACATCAACGCCTTGATAAACGGGGTGAATTTTTATGCCTTTAATTCCGAAATCATAAATCCGTTTTAACTCATCGTAAAAATTTTCAAAGTCGGGGTGAATTGCTCCGAACGAAAAAATTCCTGTAGTTTTTCCTTCATTGTTAATTTTTATGGCAACGTCGTTAATTTTAGTAACCTGTTTAGGATTTGTAGCGACCGGCTGCAAAACAGAATAATTAACGCCCGCCTCCTTCATTGAGTTAGCGAGCGCATTAACTGTTCCATCCGTGAAATTTTTAGTGTGGCTCTTTGAACTTAACTGTTTAATCGCTGAAGCCGCAATTTTTTCAGGAAAAGTATGAACATGAAAATCTATAATCTTCAATCTATATCTCCTAATGCCTTTGACTGTCTGACAGTTACGGTCTTCGTATAGCAAGAGAAAGCATCTTCAAGGAATTTTTTATTGGGTTTAGGAGTTACTAAACTCACGACAGGAATTATTACAAAACCTGCAAGCATACAAAAAGCTCCTGCATTAATAGGTGATTGAAGCATAACGGGAAAATCCGAACGCACAAAAATATTCGCTGTCATAATTACGCTTGAGAATATGAAATTAACCCAGCATGAAAATTTTGTTACTCCCTTCCAATATAAACTGTACATGAAAGGTGCTAAAAATGCTCCGGCTAATGCTCCCCAAGATACACCCATTAACTGAGCTATGAATGTTACGTTGGATTTATATTGAATTAAAGCTAAAACGACAGAAATTATTATGAATATCACAATTAATATTCTCATAGTTGAAAGCTGTTTTTTCTCATCCATTTTTTTGATAACGTGATCTTTTAAGAGGTCAAGTGTCAATGTTGAGCTTGAAGCTAAAACTAACGACGATAACGTTGACATTGAAGCTGACAATACCAAAATCACGACAACACCGAGCAATATATCAGGAAGTCCCGACAACATTACAGGAATAACAGAGTCGTAACCTTCAACAGGAACTCCTAAGCCGTTAGGGTCTAATTGAGCCGTGAATAATCTTCCGAAACCTCCTAAGAAATAACACCCTCCTGCTACAACTAACGCAAACAATGTCGAAATTACAGTGCCCTTTGTAATATCGCTCTCGTTTTTAATGGCGTAAAATTTCTGAACCATTTGAGGCAAGCCCCATGTTCCTAAACTTGTTAAAATTATTACTCCCAATAAATTTACAGGATCAGGCCCGAAAAATGACGCAAATATTCCCGAAGATTTTGCAAGAGTTGTTTTAGCGTTAGGGTCTGATATTTGCGAAATTCCTGCGAGAGCTTCATAAAGTCCGCCCTTGCTTTCAAGCACAGCGACAATTACGGCAACTATTCCGATTAACATTATTATTCCCTGAATGAAATCGTTGATAGCTGTTGCCATATATCCGCCAGCAATGACATATATTCCCGTTAATACGGCCATGAAAATTACGCAGATTGAATAATCAATACTGAAAGCCATTCCGAATAATCTGCTGAGACCGTTATATAAACTTGCAGTATAAGGGATTAAAAATATGAAACAAATTATTGAAGCAGCGATTTTGAGGGCATTGCTTGAAAATCTTTTCCCGAAAAAATCAGGCATTGTTGCACTGGAAAGATATTGGCTCATTATTCTTGTACGTCTTCCTAAAACTGCCCACGCCATTAATGAACCTATGAAAGCGTTTCCAAGTCCTACCCATGTTGCAGCAATTCCGTAACGCCAACCGAATTGTCCTGCATAACCTACGAATACTACCGCAGAAAAATAACTTGTGCCGTATGCAAACGCAGTCAGCCAAGCTCCGACAGCACGATTACCCAATACAAAACCGTTTACATCGTTTGAATGTCTTCGGCAATACAGACCAATTCCAAGCATTACGCCGAAAAATAAAACTACCAATAAAATTTTTATGAGCATAAGTTTTTCAGCTCTCCTAAAATAAAATTCAACTGAAAAATTTACCCTCTTTAGCTCATAAAATCAAGAAGAAAATTTAACTCATAAATGAATTAATTCTAAGATTTTTTCAGCGATATATTTCATGCCTTTATCTCCAGGATGTGCGGCAACTCCTTCGTGTTCAAATATACGGGGCGTTTCATCTCACGACTGAAGTCGCTAGTGTTCACGCCGGATTTAATAAAGACCCCGAAAAAATTTCGGAGCCTGTAAATGTCTAAAAATACGAAGCGGATGACGGGATTCGAACCCGCAACATTCAGCTTGGGAAGCTAACGCTCTACCTTTGAACTACATCCGCAAAACCCCACGTGTGTGGGGAAAACCGCATGACAGAACTAGAACCTGCGACACCTAGCGGATCACCCTCAAGAGCTTACCCCCACCTTTGTAGGTAAAATTTATATTTGTATTTTAGCACAAAAATTTATTCTGTAAAACTTTGTCTACCCATAAATAAAATTGTCTTTGATCTTTCGTCATAAATGAAATATATAAACGGCCTGTCAGCATGAAATTCCGCTCTAGGTTTCTCTATCGGTCTCATAGCTGTTACTTTCATCATTCTTATTGCTGTTGCAGCAGCAGCTTCTGTCCTTTCCTCATTAACATCAATGAAAGTCTGATGAATTACTTCGTCAATTTTCAATTTTGTATCATCAGTAATTCCTGAGAAATCAGCAAAATTTGAAAACGCTAAATTAACTCCGAGTGCCTCGAATAATTTTTTAAGCTCGTAATGATTTTCGGTTTTGAATTTCGGCAGCCATAAATCAACTTCATATTCAGTCATTGATGTTAAAAGTTTGTGAAATTTTTCATAATCAAAATCCTTCAAAGCATCTTCAAATGAAACGTCTTTCGGAGGAAGAACAGCAATCATTGAAAATCTTTCATTATCATAAGGAAGCCTGATGATTTTAGTGCCGTTATCTTCAGCGTAATCAAAATCTCTTCTCATAGTCATCATAGGAACTTTTACAGAATTTTCGCCGTCAATGTAAAAATCTTTATCCTTTGTTCTATCCTTATTGAATTTTGCTTCCCATTCGGCATTAAAATAAACTGCGTTGGTTAAAATCATTTGTGTTTCAGGCTCAAGACTTTGCAACAAGTTTTGAATTTTCCCGTTGGTTTTAGAACTGACCCAATCGTTAATAATGTTGCGTGATTCTTCAGTTTTGTTTTCAAAGTCAAGTTCTTTCGCTTTGCCGCCGTAATACGTAACCAAAGTTCTTGAATATTCCTTTTTAAGCGTTAAACCTTCACGAAGCCATACACGATTTGCCGATAAAAGTGAACCGCCCTCAATAGCTCTGAAATTTTCCTTAAAATCCTTATGAAGTTCCTTATTTAATCCCAAGACTGTTTCAATTTCTTTAGCAGTTTCGTTTTTTGCTCCTGCATAGGCCATTGAAAAAGCCGTCATGATACTGTAAGGTGAGAAAAAGAAATTTTTTCCCTCGTTATCAGATGCAAGAATTTTAGCAGCGTTAAAAGCAAAATTATTTATGCTCTCTGAGGCCGTCATTGCGAAAGATTGAACCGAAAACGAAAATACAAACACTAAGATTAAAATTGCTCTTAAAATTTTTAATGTCATAATATTTCCCTCCTGTAAAAAATTTTCATGTCAATTATTATAGTATCGTATGAAAATTTTGTGAGTTATTGCCTGATATAACCCCATTTATTTTCAACTCTAACCGCCGCTAATCCTTCACTGAAAGTTCTTGCGTCCTCGTATAAAGGAGCTATCACCCAATCGCCTCTGACATCTATATAACCCCATCTTGCATCGGCAGCAGCAGGTGCTAATCCTTCACAAAAATTTCCGGCATTGTTATAACGTCTCGGAACTGCGAATTGATTTCTGGGATTTATAAAGCCCCAACCTCGATATGTTGTTCGTGTTCTGACCGGTGCAAGGTCAAATATAAAATCTCCTGCTTCATAATATCTCGGTGTAATTATAAATTTCCCTTCACGGTTTATAAATCCCCAACGGCCGTTGTAATTTACTGTTGCAATATCTCCGTGAAAATCTCCTGCACGCAAAAATTTCGGCTCAATTACAAAAACCCCTCGAACATTTATATAACCCCAATGTCCTCCTTTCATGGCCGGAGCTAATCCTCCTGAAAATGATCCGGCTCTGTTGAATGAGGGAGCTATAACATAATTTCCCATTAAATCAATATAACCCCATTGTCCTCCGCTTTGAACAGCCGCTAAACCTTCTGAAAAAGGCAAACCGTTGTTGAAAAATTTCTCGATTCGTTCGTCTGTGTCCTCATCAATTCTCACGAAGGCCGAAGCTCCTTCAGTGTCAATATAATGATCTCCGACAAATGCAAATCCTTCCGAAAAATCTCCTGCTTCAGGTGTCCTGTGAACTATCGGAATTGCTATACGTCCGAGATAATCTATATAGCCCCATCTGTTATCTTTTTTTACGGCTGCTAATCCTTCATGAAAATCTTTTGCCTGTTGATATTCAGGTTCAATTACAAATACAGGCGGTCTTGTTTGTACGGGATATGCAAACCCCTCCGTCAATAAATTGACACCTCCCCTTCTCAGGGGCGGCACAAAAAGCAACACAAGAATTAACGTAAAAATCAATAAAATCTTTTTGTTCATAATTTTATGCTCCTGAATTTATTACTCTTGAGGAGTTCGGCGTTGTGCTTTACGTCTTTCGAGTTCGTCAAGAATTGTTTTTCTCAGTCTTATTGATTGCGGAGTAACTTCAACAAGCTCGTCTGTCTCAATCCATTCCATTGCTTTTTCAAGAGGCATTCTGCGTGGAACATCAAGTTTTGTCGTTAATTCTTTCGTAGCTGAACGGTGGTTAGTCTGCTGTTTCTTTTTCGTAGGATTGCAGGGAATATCGCCCGGCCTTGAATTTTCGCCGATTATCATTCCGTTATAAACCTGTTCAAGAGGCGATATAAATAAAACTCCTCTATCCTGTAAATTTTCAAGCTGATATGCTGTAGCTTCTCCTGTATCAACACTGACTAACGAACCTCTGTTTCGAGTGATTAAATCGCCTGCCCATTCTTTATAACCGCTGAAACAGTTCGACATAATCCCAAGTCCTCTTGTATCCGTTAAAAATTCTCCTCTGTAACCTATTAAGCCTCGTGTAGGAATTTCGATTTCAATTCTCAATAATCCTCTGTCAGGGTTATCAATGTTAATAACTTTTCCTTTACGTCTGGACATTTTCTCGAAGACTATTCCCTGATATTCTTCAGGAACGTCAATCGTAACAAGTTCATAAGGTTCATATTTTACACCGTCTTTATATTCGATAATAACTTCAGGTTTTGAGACGCAAAATTCCATTCCTTCACGGCGCATTTCCTCAATTAAAATTCCCAGCTGTAAT
The DNA here is from genome assembly GCA_937899395.1 of uncultured Fretibacterium sp. GTDB lineage: Bacteria > Synergistota > Synergistia > Synergistales > Aminobacteriaceae > JAFUXM01. The sequence goes on along the minus strand of CALBPU010000073.1, from coordinate 14,287 downwards.
TCTCCTCTGCCTGAAATTTTTACACCGTCAGGCCGTCCTAAATCTTCCATTCTTAACGAAACGTTCACGTGCATTTCTCTTTGTAAACGTGCTTTTAACTGTCGTAACGTTACAGCTTGACCCTCACGTCCTGCAAAAGGCCCCGAATTTACAAGGAAGAACATTGAAACGGTAGGTTCTTCGATTGAAAGAGGTTTTAACGGATTGTCTGAAATTTCTTCGGAACAAAATGTATCGCCTATATCAATTTCATTAGAGCCTGTGAGCCACACTATATCTCCTGCGCTAACTTCGTCAACTTCGACACGTTCAAGACCTCTTGTAACCCATAACTGAGCGACACGTGCATTTTCTTTTCCTGTGATTTCCCAATCATTTCCGCTATGATCCGTTGAGTTCCATTTTGTTGAAACTCTCGTAAAAGGTTCGCTCTTTTTGATATGTCCCTGTAAAATTTTTCCGCAGCCTATTCGACCGACATATTCATTCCATGCTAAAGTACTTACCTGCATTAAGAACGGTTTGTCAGGATCAACATCAGGTGCAGGGACGTAATCAATTATTGCCTGAAATAAATCGTCCATGTTGTCGCGTCTAGGGTCGTTCAAATCTTTCACAGCCCAGCCGTTTAATCCTGAACCGTATAAAACAGGAAAATCTGCTTGTTCGTCAGTTGCTCCGAGTTCAAAAAATAAATCGAACGTTAAATTTAAGGCTCTGTTTGGATCAGCTCCTTCACGGTCAACTTTGTTAATGAAAACTAAGGGCTTCATTCCGATTGATAAAGCGTGCTGTAAAACATAACGGGTTTGAGGCATAGGGCCTTCGTTAGCATCGACTATTAATATAACGCTGTCAACAGTCGATAAAATTCTCTCGACCTCTCCTGAAAAATCAGCGTGTCCCGGAGTGTCAATTATGTTAATTAAATATCCTTTCCATTCAACAGTGCAAGGTTTTGAACGAATTGTAATTCCACGTTCACGTTCGAGCGGGTTGTTATCCATGACACGTTCAGCAACTTGAGTGTGTGCTGCAAAAGTTTGAGCGGCTCTGAAGATTGAGTCTATTAAAGTTGTTTTGCCGTGATCAATATGGGCAACGATTGCGAGATTTCTAATATTCTTTGAGTTTTGTAACTGCATAAAAATTCATTCCTACTTATTAACAAAAATTTTATTCGGAGAAATTTTAGCATAGAGAAAATTTTTATCGCAGAAAAAATAAACTGCCCTCATTAATTATAATATGGTGGAAAATATAATTTCTTGACATTCCTGATATAATCTTAATTTAATGATTTTATTTCAGGAGATGATTTTTTCAAATGTCAGATTCCTTTCTTTTTCATGACCCTTTTGCAGAATATTTGGGTTCATGGTCTTTGGGTATCAATGTCTATTCGGTTTTATTCAGGATTTTATTAGTTGTTGTTCTTGCTTCAATAATAGGCTGTGAACGTTCAAGCAAACGACATTCCGCAGGTCTCAGAACTTTTATTATCGTCTCAATGGCTTCGGCTGTCTCATCAATGATTGACGTTTGCATAATTTCGGTCGTCAAAACAGGTTTGCCCATTATATCGGCAGCTTCGGTTGTTTCGATAGCAATGATCAGCGGCAATTCGATTTTATTCAGCTCAAGAAGTCAGATTAAAGGTTTAACAACTTCGGCGGGCTTATGGGGCTGCGGAATTATTGGCCTTAGTGCGGGTGCAGGACTTTACACAATAACTTTAATTTCATTCGTGAGCCTTATATGCTGCATTTCACAATTACCTTTTGTCGAAAGTATATTGAAAGACAGGTCAAACCATTTTGAAGTTCATTTAGAATTGAAAAATACTTATAACCTTCAGGATTTTGTAACGACGATTAGGAAACTCGGACTTAAAATTGATGACATAGAATCTAATCCGGCATATTTGAACTCGGGATTAAGCGTTTATTCAGTGTCAATTACGATAAGCCAAAGAGATTTCAAGAAATATAAAAAGCATAGTGATATTATTGAGGCATTACGTTCGCTCGATTATATTCACTATATTGAAGAAATGAGTTAAAATACATTTTTATCATTAAAGATTTTTTGAAGGAGATTTTTTATTCATGCAGATTAGTATTACCAAAAACCCCAATCCGGGAACAATGCCACCAAGCGATAAATTAGGTTTTGGAACAATATTTTCAGACCATATGTTCATAATGGACTATAACGACGCTGAAAAATGGCATAATGCACGCATACTTCCTTACGGGCCTATATCACTTCTCCCCGCAGTAGACGGAATTCAATATGCCAATACGGTTTTTGAAGGCATGAAGGCTTACAGATGGGCTGACGGAAGCATTCATATGTTCAGACCGATGGAAAACGCAAAACGCATTAACATTTCAGCCGAACGAATCGGTCTTCCTCAAATCCCTAACGAAATGTTCCTTGAAGCCGTAAGAAAAGTTGTTGAAGTTGATAAAAATTGGGTGCCTTCAGGTAACGGAACATCGCTTTATATTCGCCCGTTTATTTTCGCAACTGACCCCGAACTTGCTTTACACGGAATACATCAGGCAATTTTCATGGTAATTCTTTCACCGAGCGCAAGTTATTTTGCAGAAGGAATTAAGCCCGTAAAAATTATGCTTGAAACTGAAGATGTCAGAGCTGTAAGAGGCGGAACAGGTTACACGAAATGCGGAGGAAATTATGCTGCAAGTAACAGAGCAGGAGACAGGGCACTTGCAAAAGGATATTCGCAGGTTTTATGGCTTGACGGAGTTCACAGGAAATATATCGAAGAAGTCGGAGCTATGAATGTAATGTTCAAAATTGACGGCACTGTTGTAACTCCTTCACTTGAAAACGGCTCAATTCTCGGCGGAATTACCCGTAAATCATGTATCGAAGTTTTGAAACATTGGGGAATTCCTGTCGAAGAAAGATTATTGAGTGTTGATGAACTTATCGGAGCTGCTGAATCAGGAAAACTTGAGGAAGCATTCGGAACAGGGACTGCCGCAGTAATTTCCCCGATCGGCGAACTGTTCTATAACGACAAAAAATACACTGTCAACGATTTCAAAATCGGCCCTGTCGCTCAAAGATTATATGATGAATTAACAGGCATTCAGTGGGGCACAAAGACTGATCCTTTCGGGTGGACTGAATGCGTTTAATACTGCCGACATTCGCAAAATTAAATCTCACCCTCAGAGTTATCAACAAACGCCCTGACGGTTATCATAATATAGTGTCAACGTTCCTCAGAATACCTTCGGGGGACGTTATCTATATTTCAGAAGCCTCAGGAAGAAACGATATTGTAACAACAAACATAAATATTACAGGGGAAAATATTGTTGCAAAGGCTTTGAGAGTGGCTCGTGAAAACGGATTCAAAATTCCTCCGTTAAACGTGAAAATTCACAAAAGTGTTCCGCCCGGTTCAGGATTAGGAGCAGGCTCGGGAAATGCTGCTGCTGTGTTGCAGTTATTCGGAGCTGAAAAAATCGCTTCAAAAGTCGGCGGAGACGTCCCGTTTTTATGTTCTCATGTTAATATAGCTCTTGTATCAGGAATAGGAGAACATATAGAACCTCTCAAAGAACATGAACCTCACGGAGTGATTGTAATTCCAGATTGGCAAACTGAAACTAAAGGGGCCTATGAAGAACTTGACGCTTTAGGATTTCCTGTTGATACGATGCTTGCAAGAGTTGAAATGCGAGATATATATCGTGCTAATGTAGGAAGGCGTGTAGGTTTATTGCCGAATGATTTTCTCAAAGTTTTGATAAAACAACACCCGAAATATAACGAGTTATTCAAAATTTTTGAGGACTCCGGAGCTGCGGACGCTTGGGGAATTACTGGTTCAGGCAGTGCAGCATTTGCAGTACTTCGAGAGAGCGTAAAATTCATATGGCCGGATTACGTTAAACACGTACTATATTTTTAATGATAATAATTAAGGAAAGGAAGGTAAATTTTTAATGTCTGAAGAAGTTAAAAATGAAGTTCAAAACGAAACAGAAGAAACTGAAAAAAAAGTTGGAAAACGTACACGAAAAACTACAACTGAAAAAAAGACTGAAGAAGAAACTGCTGCTCCTGAAACTGAAAAACCGAAAAGAGGAAGACCAAGAAAACAGATTGCTGATGCTGCGACAGCTACAGAACCTGAAAATAAACCTGAAGTAAAACAGACAGAACAGACAGAAAAAACGGAGAAAAAATTTTTCAAGCCTAGAGTACCAAAAAAATTTGTGCGTAAAGGGCCTCCTATGAGTGATGAAGATTTCATGAAACTTTGTGAATCTGAAGATCTCGAAGATGTAGAGAAAGCAGTTAAAGCTGTTTGGAACGGAGCTAATCCGAACGCTAGAGATGCTACGAATAATACTGCGCTTATGTGGGCAACAGGTCAGGGACATACTCCGTTAGTTGTTGCCTTAATCAAAGCAGGAGCTGATATTAACGCTCAAGATAATCGCGGAATGACCCCACTATTTTGGGCATCGAGAAAAAATTTCCTTAGTTCAATGGAAGCAGTGATAAAAGCAGGAGCAAAACTCGATACTCAAATGGAGCTTGGCAAAACTTCTTTAATCGCAGCTGCACAATCTGAAAGTTCAAAGGCTGTATTAATTTTAGTTCAAGCAGGAGCTGACGTAAACGTTATAGACAAATTCGGGAAATCTGCTTTATTATATGCCGCAGGGAAGGGAAAGTTCGACGCTGTTAAAGCACTCATTGATGCAGGAGCGGCTTTAAGTGTAGTAGGAGAAGACGGCGATAACGCTTTATTATGTTCCGCATATGCCGGAAATCCTCAAGTAGCAAGATTATTCATTGAAAAGGGCTTCGATGTTAATGCACAAGGTAACAGAGGTGAAACAGTACTTTTAAGGGCTATAAAGCGTGATAGAAGACGTTACGTTGATTATATTTTAACTTTGAACCCTGATTTAACAATAAAAGATGAAAACGGTGAATGTGCCGCAGATCTTTTGCCTGCCTTCCAAGCAGCAAGACCTGTGAAAAAAATCAAACCTAAAAAATCAAAAAATACTGACGAAGCAGAAGCACCCGAAACATCAGAAGAAACTGCAAATGAAACACCTGAGGCAGCAACATCACCACAGCCAACTAAAAAAGTAGTTAAGAAGGTTGTAAAAAAAGTTGTGAAGAAAGTTATTAAAGTGAAGAAATAAACTACCGCCACTTTTAGAAATGGAAGTGGCGGCTTTCAACATTTTGATGACATCATTTATTCAATTTTTCAAGTGCTTTGACTATCATTTTCAACAAGACCCATACGTTCTTTAGCTTTTTGAAGCAATCCCGATTTTTCCCATTCATTTAATCTTTCTTCAGGAAATGGAGCGGCTGCTTCTAGATTACGAATTAAAATTTTTTTACCCTTTTCGATTTTGTTAAAACGAACAAGCTGACCTTCAGCAGAAGGAGAACATTCAAGAAAAACCGAAAGCGCAGGATCTGTTACATCTTCCTCGTAAAATGTATAAAGTTTGTTGCCTTTAGTCCTGATTTTTCCGTGAGGAACATCTTCGTAACGCCTGTAATATTCGATTTCTCCCTCTTCTGAAAAAGCCGACGCAATATCAGCTGATAATAAATCCTTTTCAGGTGATTGAGTTTTTTGTTCGGTTTGCTCTTTTTTTTCTCTTACATCATCAGCCACATAACCTTTTTCATTGCTTCCGATTTTGAAGGTTACTTCAATTTTAGGTCTGGTGTTATTTCGGTCATTTTGAAGTTTATCTCGTAAATCAGGGTCGGTAATTTGGTTAAGATGAACAAAAATTTTTCCTTTCTCCGTCAACGGTATATTAAAATTTTTAAGCTCCGACGAAAGAATATAACCAAAAGAATAATTAAAATAAGCTAATTCGCCTTCAAATATTTTATCTTGCCATTCATTTTTAATTTCAGGTTCAAATTCTTGTTCTTTCGGTGCTAAAGGTTCTGTTTTTTGCTGTACTAGTTCCTTTTGTCCTTTTTGTTCGGTAACAGGGACTGAAATAACAGGGCGTTTTTGTTCATCGTTATTATTATTATTGCTAACAGGTTTTATGCCCCATATCAAAGGATAAGCAAGCAAAGCATCGCCAATCGCAACGTAATTTTCATTGCACTGAATTAACCGACCTGATACTATGGGAATATCAGGTCGTAACATTATTTCAACATTTTTTCCGACATACTGTTTTATGAAATCATGCTCAAGATTTTTTTCCGTTTTTTGAGCCATTAAATTTTGTCGCTCCTTATTAAATGATATTTGTTATTTAATCATATCACTATAAAGAGCATTTATTGCAGCTTCGTAATCGGCTTCATCAATTCCTACTATAATATTCAACTCGTCTGAACCTTGATCAATCATTCTGATATTTATGCCTGCGTTTGCTAGGGACGTGAAAATTTTTGCAGCCATTCCTTTTGAATTAACCATTCCTTCACCGACAACGGCAATGGCAGCTAAATTTTTTTCGATCGTAATGAAATCAGGCTCAAGAGAATTTTTAATTTCACGCAGAATTTCCTCACGCTTTGAATCGAACAATGCCGAATTAACTATAACTGAAATTGTATCAATACCTGTCGGGCAATGTTCAAACGGAACGTCATTTTTAGCGAAAATGTAAAGGAGTTTCGCTCCGAAACCTGTTTCTCCGTTCATCATTGATTTTTCAACACGAATGCTGCAAAAACCTTTCCTTCCTGCTATGCCCGTTACAGCAGAACGCTTTATATCTTTCGGAAGTGAAGCCGAAATTAACGTGCCTTTATCATCAGGGGAATTTGTGTTTCGTATATTAATCGGAATGCCGGCTTTTCTGACGGGAAAAACTGCGTCCTCATGAAGAACACTTGCTCCCATGTAACTAAGCTCACGAAGTTCGGTATAAGTTATGAAATTTATGACTGAAGGATTTTTAACAATTCTAGGATCCGCGCTTAACATTCCTGAAACATCTGTCCAATTTTCATATAGATCAGCCTTAACCGAGCGTGCAACAATCGAGCCTGTAACATCTGAACCGCCTCTTGAAAAAGTTTTAATACTTCCGTCAGGCATTACACCGTAAAATCCGGGTATTACCGCGCAATCAAGAGCCTTTAACTTTTCGCCTGTAACATAAAATGTTTTTTCCTCGTTTAATGTTCCGTTTTCATTGAAGAAAATCATCTCCGAAGCGTCCGCAAATGTCCAGCCTAAAAATTTAGCAATGATTTTGGAATTGAGATATTCGCCTCTGCTTGCAAGATAATCAGGGGTTTGAAATTTTTCTGACGATGTTAAATTTTGTTTGATGGTCTCAATTTCGGATTTAATGTCAAAATCAATTCCGAGTTCCTCAATAATCTTTCCGTAACGCTCCGAAATTTTTTCGAGAACGTCATTAAAATCTTCACCGCTCAAAAATTTTTTATGACATTTATACAACATGTCCGTAATTTTTATATCGTCTGAAAATCTTTTTCCCGGAGCTGAAGCTACAACATATTTTCGTGAAACATCAGCTTTGATTATTGAAGCGGCTTTTTTGATCTGCGAGGCATCAGCTAACGAAGTACCTCCGAATTTTGCGACTACTAAATTATTCAAGATTTATATTCACCTGTTTATTGAAATTAAATACGACGGCAGCATGGAGTGCCGAAGCTGTTACAAATGCGTCATCAACGGGCAAAAATTTTTCAGTGTGAAGAGGATATTCACAACCTGCTCCGATATGATAAAAGCAGCCTGTTTTAGCCATGATGAAAAATCCGAAATCCTCACTAATCATTAGAGGTTTTTCGATGATGTGAACTTTTTCCGTAGTTAAAATTTCACGTGCTGAATTTTCAACGAGCTTTGTTATTTCGTCATTGTCATTAACAATTCCGGGAGTGCTCAATTTGAAATGACATTCGCATTTTGCCCCGAATTCAGATGAAATTCTGTTTACGATTTCCTCAAATTCCCGACACATTCTAGCCCGTTCATCAACACCGAAAGTTCTTATTATCCCGTTAAACTCAGAACGCCCTGCCAAAATATTTCCTGCTGTACCTGCGTGAAGCATTCCTACACTAACAACACCGCCCGAAATTTTTAACACTTCAGGAATTATGTGAGCAGAAACTTCGATAGCGTCAATCCCGTTTTCACGTTGGGCACCGTGAGCAGATTTCCCGATAATTACAATTCTGAACATGGCCGAAGCAGCATAAAAATTTCCGTACTTTATTCCGACATGTCCGGCAGGCAACAAAGGATCAACATGTGCCCCGAAAACAGCGTCAACATTTTCGAGGCAATTTTCGTTAATCATTCGTTCAGCTCCTCCGTTACCTTCTTCATCAGGCTGAAATAAAAATGTAACAGAGCCGCTCAAAGTTTTCTCGTGTTTCTTCAAAATCATAGCAGCTCCTAAAACGCTTGTCATATGAACATCATGGCCGCAAGCGTGCATCATTCCTTCATGAGTTGATGAAAATTCGCAGCCTGTTGCTTCATTAATCGGCAATGCGTCAATATCAGAACGTAACGCAGAATTTTTGCCCGATAATTTTCCTTCAAGTTTCGCAATAATTCCCGTTCCTAAAATTCTTTTATGAGGAATTTGAATTTCATCGAGATATTTTTCGATTAATTCCGAAGTTTTATATTCTTGATTTCCGATTTCAGGTACACGGTGAAAGCTTTTTCGGACTTCGGTTAATTTATCTTTGAGCAATTCGGCTTCTTTTAGAAACCCCTCCACCGTTTCACGGTTCCCCTCCCCTAATTTAGGGGCGGCTAGGTTCTTGTCTCCCCTGAGAAGGGGAGATGTCAGTTTACTGACAGAGGGGTCATTATAATTTTCCATTTATATTTTCCTCAAAGAACTTTCCAAAGCTGTTTTCAACGTTGTGTTCTCGTCTTTATCCTTGATGACTTTGGCAGGACAGCCTGCAACAACTTTTCCTTCAGGGACATCTTCAATTACGACAGCACCCGCAGCTACTACGGAATTTTTCCCGATGTGAACTCCCTCGATTACAACGGCATTAGCTCCGATTAAAACATTATCTTCAACAATAACGGGTTTTGCGCTTGCCGGTTCAATCACTCCGGCTAAAACTGCGCCTGCTCCGACATGACAATTTTTTCCGACAGTTGCACGGCCTCCGAGTACCGCTCCCATATCAATCATCGTTCCTTCACCGACTACTGCACCGATATTTATAATTGCTCCCATCATGATAACGGCGTTCTTACCGATTGAAGCGTTATCACGGATAATTGCGCCCGGTTCAATTCGAGCTGGAATATTTTTGAGATCTAATAACGGAATTGCGCTGTTACGTGAAGAATTTTCGATTACAATTTCGTCAATTTTTTCACGGTTTGAATTTATAATCGGTTCAAGTTCTGACCAATCGCCGAAAATAATTTTGTCATTAACTCCGAAAATTTTAGCGTCAGTCTTTGAAAAATCTATTTCGCTTTTTTCACGCAGATAAATTTTAACGGGCGTAACTTTTTTAGCGTCTGAAATGAATTTTATAATTTCTCTTGCGTCCATCATCTTAAACACCTGCCAAAAAATCCTTCATGTTATAAAGTCCTGCGCTCTGTTTTACAAGCCATTTAACAGCCAATAACGCACCTTTTGCAAATAATGCTCTATCTTTAGCGTCATGCTTTAACGTTATAGTCTCAAGTCCGTTCGAGAAAATAATTTCGTGAGTTCCGACTTCTGAACCGTAACGTAACGAATGAATGCCGATTTCGTTTTGAGGGCGTTTACCGTTTTCATGACGGCCGATATTAAAGGCTAAATTTTCGTCAGCTTCTTTAATTCTTTTGGCCAACATTAAAGCTGTACCGCTTGGGACATCTAATTTTTGATTATGATGAGCTTCGATTAACTCAATGTCGCATGAGCCGAAAATTTTTGTAACTCTCTCGGCTAAATCAGCAAGCAATGCAACACCGATTGACATATTCGGAGATAAAAATACGGGAATTTTTTCGGAGGCTTCACGAATTATTTTGAGTTCATTTTCATCGTGTCCTGTTGAAGCGATTAATACGGGCAAATTTTTTTTCACGCAATAATTCATGATTGAAGGAGCTGCTTTATGGTTAGAGAAGTCAATCAGACAATCAGCAGAACCGTTTAAATTTTCGACGCTCGAATATTTTTTTACATCGTCATTTTCAAACGTTACATCAACTAATGCAACAATATTTTCGCCTGATTTTTCGGCCATGTCTGAGACTATATGACCCATTCGGCCGCCTGCACCGTTAATAATCAAATTCATTTAGATTAATCCCTGCTCTTTCATTAAGGCTTCGAGTTTTTCAGCATTTGATTTTCCCATAGGAATTAAAGGCAATCTCAAATAATTTTCACAGAAACCCATTTTCGACATTGCGAATTTAGCAGGAATTGGGTTTGTCTCACTGAATAAAGCGTTAATCATCGGGAGCATTTCGCACTGAAGAGCAGCAGCCCCTTTGACATCGCCCGCGAAAAATCTGTCGCAAATTTCCATTGTTTTTTTCGGCATAGGATTTGAAAGAACGGATATAACTCCTTTACCGCCCATTGATAAAATCGGTACGATCTGATCGTCATTGCCAGAATAAATATCCAACTTATCACCGACAAGTGAAGCAGTCTTTACGATTTTCTCGATATTTGAATTTGCTTCCTTAATTCCCGAAATCATAGGGTGGTCAGCAAGTGCAGCATACGTTTCAGGCTCAATGTTAATTCCTGTTCTTGAAGGTACGTTGTAGAGGATTAACGGTTTTGATGAAGCGTCGGCGATTGTCGAATACATTTTGATTAAACCGTTTTGAGTTGTTTTATTGTAATACGGAGTTACAACGAGCATTGCGTCAGCTCCTACATCACAACAATATTTTGTTAATTGAACGGCATAACGAGTATCATTTGAACCTGTAGCGGCAATAACGGGACATTTTCCGTTAATTCTTTCGACAGCGAATTTAACAACGGCTTTATGTTCAGCGTCATCAAGCGTTGAACCTTCACCTGTTGTACCTGCAATAACGAGGGCGTTAATACCCTGTTCGAGCTGCCAATCAATTACCTTTGCGAAATTGTTATAATCAACACCATTTTCATTTAACGGCGTAATTAAAGCTGTAGCTACTCCCTTAAAAACTGACATAATAAAAATCTCTCCTTAACAAAAAATTTTTTCAAAGCACACAAAAAAACCGCCCTTGTGAATGAGCGGCTTAATTATACGCAATTCTCAATAAAACATTCTCCGTCATTCACCAAGGCACGACAAAAAATCACGTTTTATCTTACGCTTCAAAAGACATGAAAATGAGGGCACGAAAAAATCAAATGAAGTTTCATTAATATGAGAAAGTTCATACATAATTCTTAACATTACCCTCCTTCGATTTGATTTCAAATTTTATGGGTGCATTCTAAACGGGAAAATTAAATCTGTCAATAACTCTCTATTTCACCGCGCAAACTTCTCCAGAGCTTACAAAATAAAATGTTCCTTCAGAATAAACTCCGTTGGTGCTCATGCCGTTAAGACCTTTAATTGTGTGTCTTGCGCCTCCTGTTTTAGCGTCAAAAACAAAAACATTTCCCTGCGAAGCTCCTGCTACAACAACTCCATCTCCGATTAAAGGGTTTGCTGAAATTTCGCCGCTTTGAGTTTCATATTTCCACATAATTGAACCGTCTTTAATATTCAATGCGACAATATTTCCTCTTCCTGTTCCTACAACTGCAATTTCATCAGAGAGTGTCAGTGATGTTGTAATAGGGTCTCCAACATTTACATTCCATAAAGGAATTACGGCTTTGATTTTTACCGCATTAACCGAACCGTCCCATGATGAAAAATATACAACGCCATTTTTTATTACAGGAGTGTTAATGGCACCGCCAGATCCGCCACCGTTAAGTCTTTTGCCGTTAGAAGCATCAATAATATCAAAAAGTCCGTCGTATTCTCCGAGAAATACTAATCCGTCCGAATATGCCGGTGCAGTTCTAAGTCCCTGTTCTCCTGCTGCAAATGTCCACAAAACTTTTCCTGAATTTTCATCGTGTGCATAAAGTTTCGCGTCCGATTTTGCTGCGAAAATTTTTTCGCCACCTGATGCTACACCATCACTCAATGCCTCGTTTGAATTATTTTCGTCTCTGTTGCCATATATCCAGACTTTTGAACCGTCAGAAATTTTAAGGCAGGTTATTGTCCCGTCTTCTTGAGCAAAAATTACATTGCCGTTTGAAGTTACCGAAGGAGTTCCGCATACTGTGTAATGAGTTCCGATTTTTGTCCAAATTACAGAACCGGTATTTTTATTCAGAGCGTAAAATTTTCCCGTTACATCTCCGAATAACAAAATATTTTCCGACACAGCAACCCCGCTCGTAATCGTTGCATCACCTCTGAATTGCCATTGAACAGTTCCGTTGAAACCGAATGCCTGAGAAGCAAACATAACCAAAACGAAAACTAAAACGAATAATTTTTTCATGATTAAAATCACCTCATTAAAAATATTTTTATGTCTTATATTTTATCGCATGATGCCATTTTCATTATAGCTGCAACGAAATCCGACATTGAAATTCCCATCGCATTAGCTGCTTTAGGAACTAGGCTCGTAGATGTCATTCCGGGAGCTGTATTAACTTCGAGAATATAAATTTTTCCGTCTGAATTAACTCTGAAATCAGAACGGCTGTAACCTGAACACCCTAAAACTTTATGAGCCTGAACCGCCATCTTTTTTATCCCTTCAGCAATTACATCTTCAATTTTCGCAGGCACTATATATTCTGTAGCACCTTTAGTATATTTATTTTTGTAATCGTAAAAGCCTTCATGAGGTTTTATTTCGATTACGGGCAACGCTTCAACCTTTCCGTTATTTTCCCATACAGCAGCGGTTAATTCACGGCCTTCAATATACTTTTCAATGATTACGCCCGAATAATAATTTTCTTCAGAGAATTTTACGGCTTCCTCAATTTTTTCGGGTGTTGCGTTTTTGATAATCGAAAGTCCGACAGTACTGCCTCCAGTGGAAGGTTTAACGACAATATCGCTTCCGAGTTTTTCAACGATTATATTAAAATCTTCAGGCCATAAAATCGCTTCAGGCGTTTGAATTTTATTCTCAATGAATAAATTTTTAGAAGCCCATTTGTTCATTGCTCTGTAACTTGCTTCAGGCCCTGAACCTGTATAAGGTATTCTCATTTCCTTGAGTTTCTGTTGAAGCTGGCCTCCTTCACCCCAATCTCCGTGCATAGCTATAAACGCTCCTTCAAAATCCTGAACTTCATCAACTTCAGCAAGGGATTTCAGGTCTAACATTTCTGCTTCAAAGCCTGCCTCATTCAGAGCATCACAAACAGCTTTTCCGCTCCTCAATGAAACCTCACGTTCTTTTCCGTCTCCTCCGCATAAAACCGCAACATAGTTTCCTTCAAACATTATTTTCACTCCTATAGAACATAGAAAAACCGGAAGCTATTTTTTCCAATAACCTCCGGCATAAATTACATCAAAATATTTTTACTGGCTTGTTACTTTTTGCTCTGCCATTCACAAAGCATTCCCGTTGCTACAAACATTGAACTCCATGTGCCTGCGATAATTCCTACTAACATAGCGTAACTGAACGCCATCAAAACAGGCCCTCCCCATACGCACAAAGCTATAACAGGGAATAAAGTAGTTAATGTCGTGTTAATTGTTCGTCCTAAAGTTTGATTTAAGGATTTATTCACAAGATTTACAATTCCATCGCGTGAAAGTGTTCCCCAGTTTTCCCTCACTCGGTCAAGAATAATTATCGTGTTGTTTAACGAGTAACCTACAATCGTTAAAATTGCAGCAATGAAAGATGATGAAATTTCCATTTGAGTTATGCTGAAAAATCCAAGAGCGATAATTACATCGTGAACTAAAGGCACAACACTTACAACTGCGAACCTGAATTGAAATCTAAGTGTAATATAAATCAAAATTGCTACAAGAGCTATTGACACTCCGATTATAGCCTGCCGTCTTAATTCTCCTCCGACAACAGGCCCTACTTTTTCAAAGCCGGTGATTTTTACATCGGAGAAATTATTTTGCAATGCCTTCATAACGGAGGTTCTGCTTTCTTCAGTGTCCTCGTTGGTTCGGATTATAATTCCGTTATCGCCGAAATTCTGAATCATTGCGCCCTTCGCTACTATTCCTGAAATTATTTCAC
>CALBPU010000072.1 GCA_937899395.1 uncultured Fretibacterium sp. | reverse complement strand
GTAAATCATGCAGAAAAAACGCTCCTATTTTTGACTATAATTTATGACCATTCGCAAATAATTATATCAACTTAGCAGCGAAAGCATAATCTAAAATATGAAGTTTTGAATATGGCGAAAAATTTCAAGTGGAAAAATTTACCAGTTCCCAACTTGAAATAAAATCCGATTTTCCGCTCCCTTATTTCAAGTTAATCATAGCCAGCTTCTTAAATGTTTATAATTCCATTCAAAAACAGCTTCTGAAATATTTGGAGTTTTGTCTGTTTTTACATGACATTTAGAACACATGACATAAAATTTTTGATTTATGCCAGTGAATTTAGATTTATTTGCAACTGAATACAGTTTTATTTTTTTTCTTTAATTTCTGCCTTGCCTCCGCAAATAGGACACGGTTTTAATTCCGTCTCTGATTTTTTCATCATTTTTATCACTCCTTCCTTAAAAAAGGCAACATTAAATTAAAGTTCGTAAAATATTGATTATGACTTGTTTTTTATTTTTAGTTTTCTGCGACTAAATCAGCCGTCTGTTTGTCCACTCCTTTTTTCTCATCATCATCACGCTCGGGTTTAGCTAACTGAATGTCCCCAAACGTCCAAGAGTTTTTATCCTCCGTGAACTTCCAGCCGAGCCTTGTGAAAATCGCTGACAGCCCCGTGTGTAACCTGCGACCACATATCAGCGGTTCAGATTCGTCTTCCGCCCAATGCCTGTAAGCCTGAGAAATTTTCCTTTTGCTTACTTTTTTGCCTTCCTTGACCGTCTCTTTCACTTCAAAAAAATTCCCCTCGTTACTTTCCGCGAATGACATCAATGGATTATTCATCCTTATGAACTCGTTTATCAGCTTCTCATGCTCGCCGGTTTCCGTGAAGCCGCCCTGCGCTAAAAGTTCCTGTAAGCCTTCCAATGCCCAGTTAAAAATTCCAGGAAGTTCTTTTAAGAGTTTCTGTTCAAGATTAACGTCAAGCGGTCTTTCGTTCGTGTCAGGACGGACTTTTTTAGCGTCAATGTAGTGCATGGGGAAATCAACAATTAAAAAGCGCCTCATGAATCCGTCCGATGTGTCGCTGATGGTCGGGAAATAGTTACAGCACATTATCATTTTTGAACGTGTCGGGAACGAGAACGGCGATTTGAATTTATAAGCGTCTTCAAGATTTTCTCCTGCGACAACTTTCTTGAAAACTCCTTCAGAACCGCGCAGGTCGTTTTCAGTGTCCGCCGAAACATTCGCCCATGATTTCTTAAAAGGCATGAGCCTAAAATCCTTGTTGATTTTTGAAGGTTCAACGAATGAAACATAACCCTGAGAGCCACCGAGCATTTTGCTTAAAACGTTAACAAACACACTTTTCCCGTTCGAGCCACCGCCTTTGAGCATAAGGGCTTTCTGGAAACGGCAGTCCGGCAAAAGTAAATATCCTGCAAACTGTTTAAGAAGTTTCTGACGTTTTTTATTGCTGTTCGTAACGTCTTTAATAAACCTTTTCCATTCATTGCACGTAGCATCTGCATTGAAACGGTACGGGAGCTTGATTGTCGTGTAGTCGTTCGAGCTGAAAGGCCTTAAAGTTCCTTTTCCGTATTCGTCAATGTGGACTGTCCCGTTCATGAAAGTTACACACGACTGCATGTTAAAGCCATTCAGAGGAATTTCGCTCCAGATTGACTTATCTTTTTTCAAGAGCCTCAAAGTCGTGTCAACTTTACTTCCAGTCGCGTTCCGTCCGTAAACTTCGGCGATATGTCCGCCGATCTGGTCGTTCATTTTTTCTTTCCAGATCCCGTCCTCGTATTCATAGAAACCGCATTTTTCGTGGTACATCAACTGATGATGCGCTTTTACGACTTCGTTAATTTCCATTTCATTCATCCCTTTTTTTCCGACCCGCTTAATTTCGTTCAGCCAGCTCTTGTCGAAAAACGCGCTGAGCGAGAGAACAATGTCCGTAATGTCAATCTCGTCCGTGAATGGAGAAATTTCAAGAATAAAATCCCTGATTTTTTTCTTGACTTTGTCCTGCTCGCCGATGCTCATCTGTGAAAGCGGCTTTGTAGGCGCAAGGCACTCCTGCACGCACCATTTAGTCCCCATTCGCGCGTTTTCAATCAACGCGTCCAAGTTCCCGTAAACCTGATAATAATCAGAAATGTCTTTGCCCACGTTATGCTCAATGACCTTGAACGGGATACGTTCTTTAATCAGCTCACGCGCCATTTTATAAGTAAACTCTTTTCCGGCCTCATCGTTGTCAAACGCGAGATAGACTATCTTGAAATCCTTGATTTTTTCGATAGCCTGTGCCGTAAGTTTCCCGAAATCGCCGCCGTTTGGGGTTATGACGCTGTAACCTGCCTGACGGAACGCCTGAAAATCAAACTCGCCTTCAGTAATGATTATTTCTTCCCTGCCACGGTTCAAAGTATCAAGACCCTGAATCGAATTTTTCAGGAACGGGTATTTCGTGAGCGAAGCCTTCATGTATTTCTGCTCGTTCGGATTTTCGCCTTTCCCTGACCAGTCGTAACAGCGCGAAGTAAAGTAAAGGACATTCTTCCCGCTCTCGTCCCAGTAGGGGAATATAAGCCGATTAGCCGCGCCGAATGCTGCAACGCCGATTTTCTGTTCTTTGATTGTCGCGTCAGTGATTTTTCTTGAACGCAGATACGCCATCGCCCTGACGCTCATAGGCTTGTTGGGATTAAGCAAGTCATTGTGCCAGCGTTCAATTTCTTTCATGAACTCATCGCGCTGATTTTTCTGGATTCTGATTTTCTCAGGGACGAAATTTGGCATAAGTTCCTGAAGTGCTTTGACTTTGTCGCCGTTGAATTTGACGTAGGCAACTAAGTCCGTAACGTCGCCGCCTTTATTTTCCATGAAGTCGTACCAGCGATTGGATTCTGGATAGACCGCGAATGCATCATGCCCGTCGCCGTTCCCAAAAATCGAATCAGCTCTTAAACTTCCACCGACTTTGTGAAGCCTGATACCAAGCTGTTCTGCAACTTCTTTGACCGTGTAGCTTTCCTGTACTGCCTGAAAAATGTTTTCATTGTCTTTGACAAGTGAACTGTTTTGCATTAAAATTCTCCTCACTTGATTTAAATTTATATGTTGAAGATTATAAATGAGAGCGGCCTGTTTGGCAAGCAACTCATTTTTTTTATCTTGAAATTCCTACCAGTGCGCTATCTACAATATTTTCAGACTTGCTATTTTTTTTTATTATACTCCAAAAATAAAACGCTCAAAAAAACAGACACTTGATAAATGCCTAAAATGGCGATGATAATATAGCGTAAAAGAAAAAACGCAGTAACAAAAAAAAATAAAAAAAATGGAGGAAAAAATCATGAAAAAAACATTTGAGCAGCATGATGAAAGAATCGCGGCAGCAGTCGCGACAGGCGAAAAAGACATTATCGATGACGCTTTGCGCGAGCTGGCAGAAGACATCGAAGTGGATGCTGTCGCCAACGGCCGGTTTCCAAAATACGAAGAGGGAAACGATCCGGCGATACCGACGCTTTAGCAGACCTTTTGCACACCACAGCCGACGAGATAAAAGAAAGCGCACCGCGGCTTTCAAAAACTTTGAGTCTGTTCTCTGACAGTGAGCGGTTTTATGCACACATTTTGGGTGGGAGTGCCGAGTTCAGGACAGCTTTCGGGGAAACTTTTCATGAGGCCCTTGCGGCTATCTATGGGATAAGTCCTTCAGAAGAAGAATGAGAAAATCGCGCCACTGGCGGTTCTTTTCGGAGAGCCGCTTTTTTGTGTGCCGGTATGGCACAATTCTCACGGGTGAAAGTCCCGTCACGGGGCTACCACCAAGTGTAGCAAATCGCAAGCCGAATTTTCAGAAGCGCAGTCACTCCGCAATCTCCGCAATGACTTTTTTCGGAGTAGTTTTTCTCGGTCTTCCTGCTGTGTTTGCGCCTTTAATTTTTTTTGTTTCTAAAACTGCCTGACGAATCGTTTCAAACGGGACTTTATATAAGGAAGACATCTGCTCGCCAATCCCGAAAGGAACGTCAGTGAGGCCTTTTTCATAACGCAACAATGTATTATACCCAAGTTGCATTATGACCGCCGCTTCCATTATCGTTAAACCTACATTCGCACGTAATTTTGCTAACGGCGTCCTGCTCTCATTAGTCCATCTTGCCATTTTTTTTTCTCCTTCCTATTTTTTTCCCTTATTATACTCCAAAAATAAAACATACACAAAATAAAATGCTCAAAAACAGACACTTGACAAACCTCAAAAAAGGAGTATAATAATCGGCGTAATAGAGAAAAACGCAGTAACAAAGCAAATTGACAAGCTCACAAGACGCGGTGCGAAAGCAAAGCAAACTCAACAGAGTACATATAAGGCAGTATTTACAAGGATTTACAAGGTTTAATCGGAAAAATTTAAGCTGCTCCCTCCCGTGAGTTTAACCGGGACGCTTGAAAAAGCCAGTGAGGGGCTTGAAAGACACTGAAAAAACCTTAAAAAAAATAAAAAAATGGAGGAAAAAACAATGAAAATCAAAGAAACAAGCAGCACGGAAAGTTTTTATCAGGACTTTAGCGAAGAGTTGGAAGACATGGTTGAGACTGACCGAGTGGAAAGTCGCGAGGTCGATGCAGATATTATTGAAGGCGAAGAGAAAATTGGATATGTCCAGTTTTTGGAAAAAGTTGATGAAGATGGCGATTACGAGTGGGTTTACGTTTCATCCATCGACATCGATGAGGCAGTTCGCAATCAGGGACGCGGAACAGCGATTTTGCGGCAGTTTGCCGAAAAGTATGGGAGTTTATCTTTGCCCCGAAAATGAAAGGTGTGAAAGCCTTTATGAGCGGTTGGGCGAAGAAATCAGTTACAGCTACGTCCCTGAAATTTTGCAGGGTTGCTATGACACTTATGGAAAAATGTTTTTAATTGAAGCATAAGGAAGGAAGAAAAATCATGATGACGACAGTACAGAAATTCAAAGCACTTTTGAAAGCAAGAAAAGACAGCGACTGCGAGAGCATTCTCGAAAAATGCTCAGATGACGAGATACGGAAAATCGGACACGTCCTTAACCTTCAGGCGACGCCCTATACGATGACCAATATTTTCATTATCGTTTCCGCACTTTCAACTAGGCGCATAAACGCTGACTTTAAGTGCGAATGGGCAAGGACACACAAAAACGAGCAGATAGCTTTTTAAGAAAGGGAGTGAAAAAAGCAATGGAAAATAACGAATTTTTTAATGCTTTAAGGTATCGTGAGGACATAACCATTGGCGAGTGCCATGCCTTTAATGCGTGGTTCGACGGCATCAGAGCAAAGGCAGATTTCCCACTTCTGAAATATCCCATGCAGGATAAGGACATCGCAGATTTTCTTGAAACAATGGCAAAGGCAGGGATTGAGAAGTTTGGATTTTTATCAAAATCCACGGGCGATTTTCACAACATTATGGCATTCTTAAAGGCCGGCTGGGAGCTGACCGGGACTTTTGAAATCCCCAGTGAGTTTGAAGGATACAAACCTGATAAAGGTGCGTTTTTTGAAAAAAGATAAGAAAGGACGACACAAACAATGAAGGATTTTTTGGACAGGCATTTGGTGGAATTTGTAACTTTTATCAGTGTTTACGCTTTTGTCGTAAACTTCGCAATTCAGCTTGCTAGGATTTAAGGAGGAGAGGCAGTCATGAAAAGGTTCAAGCTTGACACGATTTACGAGGACGGAAGACTTCAGGTAATCGCAAGAACTGCGGTTAATTATGGCACCCGTCAGAAACTAACCTTTATCAAAGACGGCATGGAATTTTACGAGTGTGAAGTTTGGGTAATTGATGACCGCGAGTGCGTCAAAATCCCAGGTGTAAAAAAACTCATCGAAGCCGATGACAACGCAATCAGTATGACGATACATAAATCGGATATTGAAACGTGGTTGGGCATCGCTCAGGAAAACCTTGAGTACGTTCGCAGGGAGGGAACGTCAAAAGAAGACGAAAACATGTTAAGAAAAGTCATCAGCGCACTGGAAAAGCGGTTATTTTCCCACCAGTTGGAGTCCTGCCCTGAGTGTGGGGGGAACATGGAATTTACCAGCGGCGGCATGGGCTTCTTCTTCAAATGTTCAAAATGCGGTCATCGCTGGCGCGGGGGAAACCTTGTATAGCGTTTTTCAAAATTATGAAGAATAGCCACAATGTTTGAACCAGCCTACTGCATCCAATCGTTTTAGCTTATTCAGACTTTCTCCAACAGCCTTTTCTAACTCGCCAATTTTTGTTTTCGGTATTTTGCGAAGATTGTTTTTTACTTTCGACCACATTGATTCCACTGGATTCAAGTCAGGACTGTACGGTGGCAAGTATTCCAATTTTATTCCGGCACTGGCAAGAATTTCCTTTATGCCAGCAACTTTGTGCGATGACAGGTTATCCATTATCAGAATGTCATCTTTTTTTAATGTTTTTAACAGACATTCCTCCAGCCATGTTTTGAATAATTCTCCCGTTAAACCGCCTTCATACACCATAGCCTCCGTACTGCCATCGCTGCGCAGAGCCGATATTATGCTCAATGATTTCCATCTTGCATCCGGGACATAATCTTTTATGCGCTCGCCTTTTGGTCCCCAGCCGTATAAACGCACCATGGACGTTTTTATGCTGCTTTCATCGAGAAATACCAATTTATTTATATCAAAACTTTTGGATTTTTCGCGCCATTCAATACGTCTTTGTTTCACATCAGCGCGGTTCTGTTCTGCCGCAAAAAGTGTTTTTTTTTATATGTATGTCCTAATCTTTTCAATGCTCTGTGAATTGTTGTGCAGCTTGTTGCAAAGTTCCCTTTTTCCTTGATCTCATTAAGGGTTAATGACGGGTTTATTTTTACCATTTCTGATATTGTATTAACGTCTTCTTCATTTAATTTTCTAGGCCTGCCACTGCGTGGCAAAGCTTTATAACTGCCAGTATCGTGGAAACGTTTTTTTATTTTGTAAACCCAGCTTATGCCAACGTCAAAACGTGGCGCTACTTCTTTTGCTACCTGCCCACTTTGCAATGCCTTTAGCACTTTTTCTCTTAAATCATCACTGTATGCTTTCATAATTTTTTATTATACCTCATTATTCATATTTTTGAAAATTGCTATAAAATTCTGTTGCTCAATCTACATACGGTTTCACGGCGCGTTCACAACCATTCCTCGCCCCTCCAATTTATGCACATGTTATTGTGCTCTGTGCGCTCTTAAAATCGTTGATACGCTTATCCCTGTCATTTCCGCGACTT
>CALBPU010000071.1 GCA_937899395.1 uncultured Fretibacterium sp. | reverse complement strand
TCTGGATAACTCATTTATTTATTTTAACATGAATTTTCAAGTGCTTTAACTATATTATGTCATGAAGAAGCCGGGTTGCCCTGCGTATATCAAGACTGCTATTGTGGCTGCACTGGGTTATTTTATTCTGCCGATTGATCTTGTGCCTGATGTTATTCCGGTTGTCGGCTTCAGTGATGACCTTGCTGCGATTGGTGCGGCACTTGTTATAGCTCAGGCTTATGTTGATGACGAGGTTAAGGAGTTGGCCAAGAAGACGCTTGATGATATTTTCAGGAGTGGAACATCTGACGGACTTGACTAGATTTATGCTTACCCACACGCCATTCTCAAGAAGTCGTGAGATCATTGGCGTGATAAAGTTTGCATTCCCCCAACTGCTAAGTTCCTAGACTGTCAAAGCATTAGTTGTTACAATCGTTTGTAATTCGTTCCTGTACCTGTAATCAATAATCTGATGCAAATAATCCAGACCAGCATCAGTCGTTTTCTCTTTGCCTAAATCGTCCAAGATCAAGCATGGAGTCATTTTGAAGCCATTAATAACATAGAGGTAGTCAGAAGCATATCTAGCTGCGTGTCTCAATTCGTCCAGCAATTCACGAGAGTGAAAATTTATACTCAATAAATGATTTTCCAAGCCGTCTTGCCTTGAGTATTGAATTAGGAAAGGACGGTTCATTTACTGCATTGGGAAATTGTTGGCACTCGATCGCAACACCGCAAAAATTTTTGTAGGCAGCTCCGTTTTTCCCTTTACCTTCTCCAATCATGTTGCCCGTATAAAATTGAATAGCAGGTAAATCCGAAAATATTTCAAGCTTTATTCCTGTTTCATCTCCGACTGAATAAGCCGAAAGATTTTTTTCATTCCTTAAAATTTCAAAACAATGATCATAAATTCCTTCCGAAATTTTTTTCGGCACTCTGAAATCAAACGGTGTTCCTTCAACAGGCACAACAGGTGCAAGAGCCATTAATTCATCATCAGCCCTGCAATATTTTTCAGAGTTAATAAAGACTTCATGATTCAAAATTGTTCCTTTGTCATGGCCGTTGAGATTGAAATAATTATGATTCGTAATGCTTGCGGGGGTGTCCTTGTCGCAAACATATTCGTAATCAAATCTTAAAGCGTTATTCCTGAATGAAGTTTTAACCGTTAAATCAAAATTTCCGGGAAATCCTTCGTCTAAGTCAGGGCTGTTAAGTCTGAAAATCACAACGTCATCAACAACTTCTGAGGAAAATAATTTTTTCCCGAAACCGTTAAAGCCTCCATGTAAAGTATTATTGCCGTCATTTTGAGGGAGTTTGTATTCAGTTCCGTTTAGAACAAATTTCCCGCCTCTGATTCTGTTCGCAAAACGCCCGATTGTTGCTCCGAAATTTCTTGTGTCGTCAATGTACTCTTTAAGAGTGTCGTAACCTAATGCAACATCGTAAAATTTTCCGTCATTACCCAAAATATTTATCTCAAGAATTGCACAAGCATATTCAGAAATTACTACGCTTTGATTTTTTTCGTCAGTGAAAATATAGTTAAAAACGTCTCTGCCGTCATTCATTGTTCCGAAGAATTTTTTCGTTATCAAAATTAATTCAACTCCTTGAAATTTATAAAATTTGTTGTAAGATTTATACATCACAATTATATTAAAATTTTTCAATGGAGGGAAATTTTTATTATGAAAAAAGTTTTACTTCTTACTCTTGCGTTAGTAATGCTTGTATGCGTATCAGCTGCAAGTGCCGATGTTGTTATTGCTTTCTCACAGATTGGTCAGGAATCAGATTGGCGCACCGCTAACACTGATGATCTCAGAAACGCAATCGAAAATCATGAAGGTTGGAAACTTGTTTATGATGATGCTCAGCAAAAACAGGAAAACCAAATCAAAGCTCTTCGCAATTTCATCACTCAAGGCGTCGATTATATCCTCTTCACAGGTGTTGTTTCAACAGGTTGGGACGAAGTGTTAAAGGAAGTCAACGAGGCCGAAATACCTTTGTTGTTAATCGACCGTATTCCCGATTGCGCTGACAAAATTGATTACGTTGCAGCATTCGGAGGAGATTTTGTTGAGGAAGGCCGCCGTCAGATTGCATGGGCTGGAGAATATCTCAAGAGCATCGGCAAAGGCGATGTTGATGTCAATATCGTAATCATGGAAGGCACAACAGGCGCAAGTGCTCAGACAGGAAGAACTGAAGGAAACCTCAAAGCACTCGCCGAATATCCTCACTTAAAACTCGTCGGCCAGCAGTCAGGAAACTTCACTAGAGCTGAAGGTCAGGCAGTTATGGAGAGCTGGTTAAAATCAATCGACAAAATCGACGTATTAATCGCTCAAAATGATGACATGGCACTCGGAGCAATAGACGCTATTAAAGCCGCAGGTAAAGTTCCTGGAAAAGATATTATTATCGTAGGCTGTGATAGCGTTAAAGCAGCTTTTGACGCAATCGTTGCAGGCGAAATGAATTGCACGGTCGAATGCACACCGCTTTACGGAAAATTTGTTGTTCCGACAATCGAAGCTCTTATCCGTGGTGAAAAATTTGACAAAACAGTCGTTCACCCTGAAGAAGGCGTTTTCGATATGGACGGCGGAATTGATTTAGGAACCGTGAAATCAATTAAAGCTGCTGATGTAATTGCAACTCGTCAGTACTAATCTTTCAAAATGACAATAATAACGGGGCTTGGGAGGTATATAAAACCTTCAGCCCTGTTTTTTTTATTTTTAAGGGAGTGAAAAAATTTTGTCGGAAAAAAATATTTTGGAAATGCAAAAAATATCAATCCAATTTCCCGGCGTTAAAGCTCTTGATGAAGTTGATTTTTCGTTAAAGGAAGGCGAAATTCATTCATTATTGGGCGAAAACGGCGCAGGAAAATCTACGTTAATAAAATGTCTTACGGGCGTTAATTCTATGGACAGCGGAAAAATTTTATTAGACGGCCATGAAATTAAACCGTCAGGCCCTAATGAAGCAATGCAGCTCGGAATTTCGACGGTGTTTCAAGAGGTTAATTTATGTCCGAATTTAAGCGTCGCTGAAAATATTTTCGTAGGTCGTCAACCAATGAAGCGCGGCGGAATTGATTGGCGTGAAATAAATTCAAGAGCTTCGGAATTAATGTCCCGTTTTCATCTTGATATTGACGTTACAAGACCCCTTTCATATTATTCGACGGCAATTCAACAAATGACTTCGATAGCAAGAGCTGTTGATGTTAAGGCAAAAATTTTAATCCTTGACGAACCTACAAGCTCTCTTGATGAAAATGAAGTTCAATTATTGTTCAATGTAATGAGAGATTTGAAAGCTCAGGGAATGGGAATAATTTTTATCACGCATTTCTTGGATCAGATTTACGCAGTATCAGACCGAATGACGATTTTACGCAACGGCCATTTAGTCGGGACTTACGGCATTAACGAATTATCAAAAGTTGAACTTGTAACAAAAATGGTCGGTAAAGATATGGACGTTATATTTAATTTGAAACGTGCTGAAGTCGCTCCTGACGCTGAATATATGTTGAAGGCTGAACACATTGGAGATGCTTCACATATCAACGACATTTCGATTAACTTGAAAAAAGGTGAATTAATCGGTTTCGCAGGATTGTTGGGAAGCGGTAGAACTGAGACAGCCGAAATGTTATTCGGAGCAAGCAAAACTGTTAAGGGAGAAATTTTCGTTAATGGTAAACAAATCGTAATTCATCAGCCTTTTGACGCTATAAAAGCAGACATTGCGTTTTGTCCTGAAGACAGAAAGAGAGACGGAATAATCGGTGATTTATCAATCCGTGAAAACATAATGCTCGCTGTACAATCACGAAAAGGTTTCATGAAGCCTATGACACGTGCTGAACAAACTGAACTCGCTAATAAATATATAAAACTTTTAGGAATTGCTACACCCGACTGTGAGAAAAAAGCAGGCGAATTATCGGGAGGAAATCAACAAAAAGTAATTTTGGCTCGTTGGATGGCTGCTCAACCGAAAATTTTAATCCTTGATGAACCTACACGAGGCATTGACATCGGAGCAAAAGCAGAAATTCAAAGATTAATGTTAGAGATGTGCGGTGAAGGAGTATCGGTAATTTTCATAAGTTCAGAACTCGATGAAATAATCCGCTGCTCAAATCGAATTATCATTATGAGAGATCGTGAAAAAGTTGCTGAAGTTGACGGATCGTCATGTACTCAACAGGACATCTTGAAAATTATTGCGGAAGGAGCTGCTTAAAATGGAACGAAAGAATTTTGCTCTCTCAGGTTTAATGCAGTCAAAAGTAACTTGGGCTGTAATTGCCGAACTGTTAATCTTGTTGGTATGCTTTGCAATTCGTCCTGATTTTTTCAGCATAAGCTATCAGCCTTCAACGGGAATGTTATACGGAAGCCTCATTGATATTGTGAACCGTTCAGCCGAAATAACGATTATTTCAATGGGAATGACATTAGTAATCGCTTTAGGCGGAACTGATTTATCGGTAGGAGCGTTAGTTGCCGTAGCAGGAGCAATAGCTTTGAAATTTTTGCGCTGGGACGTTCTGACATATACAACTCCTGGAGATTATTCGGTATGTCCTTATATTTTAGTTTTAACAGTGCCGTTAATAGTTTGTGCTTTAATGGGATTGTTTAACGGTTTCTTAGTTGCTAAAGGAGGTATACAGCCGATAATCGCGACATTAATTTTGATGGTATGCGGTAGAGGAGTTGCTCAAATTTTGACGGACGGTAAACAATTCACGACGGGTTATTCAGCATTCAGAGTTATAGGACAGGGAAGTTTTTTATATTTGCCGATGCCGATAATAATAACAATAATTGTTGTAATAGCCGTTGCTATTTTCACACGTAAAACAGCGTTCGGAGCATTTGTCGAATCAGTCGGAGTTAATCCGAGTGCTAGCAGACTTTCAGGAATTAAAGCCCATAATGTAATTTTAATTGTATTTTTGATTACGGGTTTATTATCGGGAATAGCGGGATTAATTTATTCAAGCCGAATAATGTCGAACGATTCTAATAATGCGGGATTAAATTTTGAGATGGACGCAATTTTAGCAGTTGTTATCGGCGGAACAAATATGTCAGGCGGAAAATTTTCATTAGCAGGAACAGTTGTAGGTTCGTTAATAATCCGAACGATTGTAACATTTGTATATTATTTCGGAATTGTCGCTGAAGCTACAATGGCGTTCAAGGCGTTAATAATAGCTGTAGTAATAGTGTTGCAGTCCGAACCTGTGAGAAAATATTTTGCTAAACGTGCGAGAATTAAAGAGGCAAAATTAAGTTCGGGAGGTGCAGCAGCATGAAAAACAAACAGACATTTTTAACAAAAATCACTAATCCGAAATATATAATGGTATATGCTACGATCGGAATATTTTTCGTGATTTACGGTTTGGGAGCGTTTTTATACGGCAATAAAGGGTTCACAACGATAAGGACATTTGTAAATCTTTTCATTGACAACGCTTATTTCGGAATATCGGCAGTTGGAATGACAATGGTGTTAATTACTGGCGGAATAGATCTTTCAGTCGGTGCTGTAGCTTCATTAACTGGAATGTTCATAGCTTACGGAACATCGGTTTTACATCTTCACCCTTTAATATGTATTGCTGCTGCCTTAGTAATGGGAGTTGGATTAGGTTTATTAATGGGTTCTGTAATTCATTATTTGAACGTACCGCCGTTTATAACGACATTAACGGGAATGTTTTTTGCACGTGGAGTATGTTCGTTAATAAGCCGAGAATCTATTGATATTCATCACCCTATGATAGATGCTCTTGCAGGCTGGAAGATTTATTTGCTGAAATATTCAAACGGTCAATGGGTAAAAATCAAGCCGATAGCATTCATAAATTTCAACGTAATTTTATTTGTAGTTATGATAATAATCGGCACATATATTTTGCAAAAAACACGTTTCGGCCGAAATATTTACGCTATCGGAGGCAATGAACAATCCGCAGCTTTAATGGGATTGCCTGTGGGACGTACAAAAATTTTGGTTTACGGATTTAACGGTTTGTGTTCAGTTTTAGCCGGAATTTCATATGCCCTTTACGTTAAAAGCGGTTGGAATTTATCGTTACAGGGCGGTGAACTTGAAGTTATAACTTGCGCGGTTATCGGAGGAACATTATTAACAGGCGGAGTTGGTTATATGATAGGAACGTTGTTCGGAGTTTTATTGAAATCCGTAATCCCTGCTTTAATAACATTCAACGGAAATTTATTATCATGGTGGGGAAAAATTGCGACAGGATTATTGCTGCTGCTGTTCATCTGCATACAGAGATTTGTTGTAACATCATCATCACGAAGAAAATAAAATAAAATAAAAAGAGCATATCTCACTAAAAGGGAATGCTCTTTTATTATTTTACTCGATTGCACTGATGAATAACTCGAATGTTTCAAGTTCCTTTGCTCTTGCTTGAACTTTGAAATCGTCAACAACAAATTCAGCCGGGATTGTAAATTCTCCTTCATCAGAAACTGTTACACCCTCAACTAACTTGTCATCAACATAAATTTCAACATCTTCAGCAAAAATTTCAGCTTTAACACCGTTTGAATATTTCCATTCACCGATTACAAATCTTACAGGCTCATTGGCTTTAACTTCAAATAAATCTTCGTCGCGCCCTTCACCTTGCCATAAAACATCTTCGTCCAAAATTTTAAGCTCTGTTGTCGCCGGTTCATAATTTGAAACAACATCTTCAGTGCTGAAATCTTTTGTTGAATTTGTTCTAACTGATGAAATTTCAATCTCATCATTAATTATAACCGTGAAGGTCTTTGAAACTGAAGCACCTTTTGCATCTGTAAGTGTCAACTTGAATTTGTAAGTTTGAGCTGCTGAAGGCGTGCCTTTAAGTTTCAAAGTAGTTCCTGTTGATGTTGTTGTCAGTTTCAGGCCTTTTGGTAAAGTTCCGCTGTCCTTAGTCCATTTGTAAGGTGAAGAACCTCCGCTGACTTTGATACTTGCTTCATAAGCTTCATCAATAAATCCGTTCGGGAACGTTCCTGACATTTTCAAGGCTGATGTTTTATTTTCAGCAACTTTAACTGAGAATGTCTTTGTTGCTGTAGCTCCGTTAGCATCTTTAACAGTTAATTTGAACGAATAAGTTTTTGCAGTTGTCGGTGTACCTGAGAGCGTAACATTTGCCCCTGAGCTTTTGAACGTTAATCCTGTTGGAACTCCGCTCTTTGACCATGTGTAAGGAGCTGTTCCGCCCGTAACTTTTGCAGTTCCGTTGTAGGTTGTTCCAACTTTACCTGCATCAAAAGTTCCGCTCAGTGTCGGTTTAGCAGCTACTACAATACTAAAGGACTTTGAAACTTTTACTTTGTTGGCATCGGTAACTGTAAGTTTCAAAGTAAACGTGCCTGCTTTTGTCGGTGTACCTGATAGTGTAACATTTGCTCCTGAGCTTTTGAACGTCAATCCTGTTGGAACTCCGCTCTTTGTCCATGTGTAAGAAGCTGTGCCACCCGTAACTTTTGCAGTTCCGGTGTAACTTGCTCCAACTGTTGCGCCTTTGAAAGTTCCGCTAATCGTCAGTTTAGGAAGTACAGTAATGTTAAATGTCTTCTTAACGTTTGATTTGTTTGCATCAACAGCGTTAAGTATCAAAGTAAACGTGCCCGCTTTTGTAGGTGTACCTGAAAACGTAATGGAAGCGCCTGTTTTTTTGTTATCTTTGAAGTCAATCCATGTAGCAGTACCGCTCTTTGTCCAAGTGTAAGGGGCCGTTCCGCCTGATACTTTTGCAGTTCCGGTGTAACTCGTCCCAACTGTCGCATCTTTGAAAGTCCCGCTCATTGTCATTTTTGTAGATTTAGCAGCTATGGTAATTGCGAACGTCTTTTCGACTTCATCTAAATTATCGTCGTAAACGGTGCAAGTTGCTTTATAAGTTCCTGCTGTTGTAGGAGTTCCGTGAACTTTAATTTCTCCAGTGTTTTCATTTACATAGTCATCTTCAAGTCCGTCAGGCAATCCGTCAAACCATGAAATGAAATAAGGTTTTGTTCCACCCGTTACTTTGAGCGTTGCACTGTAACTCGTTCCGACAGTTCCGTTTGGAAGAGTGCCAGTGATTTGCATTGAGCCTGAACTATTATCATTTATAGTTATGGTGAAACTTTTCTCGGCAGTATTACCGTTCGCATCTTCAGCGATTATGACAAGATTATAAGTTCCTGATTTAGTAGGTGTACCGGTAAAGCTCAATGTTGTGTCATTATACCGCCCATCAATACCGTCAGGCCAATCACCTGTATAATACCAGTCATAAGGAGCCGTTCCACCTTTAGCAGTTAAAGAGCCGCTATATTCTACTCCGACAGTTCCGTTCGGAAGAGTGCCAGTGATTTGTATATCAGTGGGGGTTGTTCCTCCGTTCAGATAATTTAACGCTCCATAAGCATCAAGCAGGCCGTTTATTGTGTACCCCGTGCCATAGCTTGAGTTCGCTCCGTTTTTAATGGCGGCTTTAATTTCTGCTGCGGTCTTGTTGGGATAAATTGATTTCAACAAAGTCGCAACGCCTGCAACATGAGGAGCAGCCATCGAAGTTCCATTGTAATACGCATATTGATTATCACAAACCGTACTGGCTATACCAACACCCGGTGCCGTAACATCGCAATATTTTTTGCTGTAATTGCTGAAATCCGCTCTTGAATAGCTTGAGTCGTTATTGGCAGCTGCAACGACGATTTTATTATCAATGTCAATAAAATCTGAAGGATAATGATAATCACCTTTTTTATAATTTCCATCAGGATCATCAGAAGGTGCTGGAACACCATTTTCGAGACCATCATTTCCTGCTGACGTACATATTACAATCCGATTTTTCTTACTCAATGTTGATAATGCCACATAATAAGGGTCATTATTTGATTTGTGTTGACTTGGTGTAGTACTGCTACAATGTCCTAAAGACATGTTGACAGCAGCAATATTCATAGAAGGATTTTGATCAAGAAGATTGCACAAATAATTTACTGCATCAATTACCCAAGAATTATAACAAATACCCTTATCGTTGAAGACTCTCAAAGCTATAATTTTTGAAGTCCAGTTCACTCCAACGACACCCTTGCTGTTATTGCCTACAGCAGCTATTGTGCCTGCTACATGACTTCCATGTCCGTCTTTATCACCATAACCTGAAGAATCAGAAAAATTACGGCTGTATGTAGTATCAATATTTGCCTGTAAATCTTCGTGGTTAGTCGTAATTCCAGTGTCTATGACAGCAGTATAAATGGTATTGCTGCCTGTGTAGCCGTTATCCCAAACTTTATCAGCATTTATAGCTTTCATTCCCCAAAGTTTAGAATAATGAGTGTCATTTGGAGTCGCATCAAGGTATTCTCTGTAATTCAATGACGCTCCAAGAACATTCGGATCATTTTTCAGCTCTTTCAACAATTCTGTAGCCGATTTTGTATCAGAATGAACAAGGGCAAAAACCTTTTTGCTGTTGTTTGAAAGTTCAGGATAAGTCTTTAACACTCTAGCCTGCAATGATTTTGCTAAAGCATGAACTTGTTGCGTTTCCTTTTCAAGGCTAAATGCTGCGGCAGAATCTTTAACTGTGTTCACGGCACTTGAATCTTTGAACAGGACAATAACATCACCGGATGCATAGCTTTCTTCATCAATGCGTGAAATACGTTTTAATCCTTTACTTTCGATTTTTTTTGCTTCCTGCGTAACTGTTTCATTTATCGAATCCGAAGATCCTAACTTCTTAATTTGCTTTTGTTTTTCCGCTCGATTTTCTTGAGATTCTACTTTAATTTTCCTTATAGGTTTCATCTCATTTGCACTAACAGAAGCAGCAAGATTGAAACAAAAAACGCTAATCAGTAAGACCAATAACGAGAGCTTAAATTTTTTCAGCCTAATCATAAAAATTCCTCCTAATCTTTTATTGATTTTATAGCTGTTTCAGAATCACGAAAAACCCTTTTTGCAACACCGACACAACCCCTCACGGTATTAAATGAGAAGCCTTAGGTATAGGTATAAGAGGAGATTATCGCTTCTTAAAATTGAAAATACAAAAATTAAACAACTGTTTCGTGGGGGGGGGGTGCAAGTATTACTAAAAAAAACTTTTTATGCTTCATGAAAAAGCCTCCTTATAAATTATAAAAGTATAAATTTTTGTTAATTATATCATAAGTACTAAAAATAAAATCGAATTAAAAATTTTCAAGAGTGTTATAATAATAACAATTTCAATTTTTATTTTTATTGGAGGTATTTTTTATGAAAAAGTTTATCGCCTTATTATTGGCAGTAACGATGATTTTCGGTGCTGCTCCCGCTGTTTTTGCTGCTCCCATTAAAATCGGTATTTCGATTTGGAGTTCAACAGACACTCTCGGCAGTGAATGCAAGAGAATGATTGATGCTGCTGCGGCTGCTCTCGGAGTTCAGACTCAGTGGGTTGACCAAGCTCATATTTCAGAGCAGGTTACAGCCAGTGCTGAGACTTTAGCTTTAGCAGGCTGCGACGGAATTATCATTTGCAACTCAGCTTCCGCCGAAATGGGTTCAGTAATTAAGACTTGCGACGAGAACGAAGTTTATGTTGCTCAGTTCTTCAGAGTTATCGACAAAGAAGCTAACCCCGATGAATTTGCTCAGGCTTCAGCTTCAAAATATTATGTCGGTGCAGTTCATGAATCAGAATTTGACAACGGCAAAACTCTCGTGTTAATTCTTGCAGGTCAAAAAGGCTGCCGCAAAATCGGTCTCGAAGGTTGGGAACCCGGCGATGCAACATTCTTAGGTCGTTGGGCAGGCTACAAGGCCGGTGTTGAAGCTTGGAACGCTGAACACCCTGATGACAAAGTCGTTTTGCTTGATCCTCAATACGGAAGAACAACAACCGATACAGGGCGTGCAACTGCTGAGGCAATTATCGACGCTAACCCTGACATCGACGCTTTAATTGTTGCGGGCGGCGGCGGTGATACACTTCTCGGAGCAATCGCTGCAATCGAAGCTAAAGGTTTAACCGGCAAAATCGCTGTTGTTTCCACAGACTTCCTTCCCGACCTCAGCGAAAAATTAAAATCAGGTGCTATGGCTGCTGAGAGCGGCGGACATTATGCTGATCCTTTCTTTGCGTTCCTGATGGTTTACAACACAATCAGAGGCAAATACGAAGCTAAAACTGACGGCTTCCATGATATGGTTTTCCCGTATATGTATGTTGCTTCACCTGAAGACTATGAGAACTACGCAAAATTCTTCACTGGAGACCAGCTTCCTTACACAGCAGACGAAATTAAAGCTCTTGCCGAACTTTCCTATGATGATTTAGCGGCGGCTTGTGCAAAACTTTCGGTTGAAGATGTTGTATCACGTCATTCAAAATAATTATGATGATATAAATTTCACAGGGTCGGTATAACGCCGGCTCTGTTTTTTATGAAAGCGAAGTGAATTTTTATTATGCGAAATTTTAAGACAAGCCGTTTTTATGGTTACTTCATTCTTGCGGCAATGGTATTGATTTTTTATGCAATCTTCAAATTTTTAACTCCTACAAATTTCGGTTCACCTGCAAATTTATTCTCATATTTCCAATCTTCAATAATTTATTCGGTCGGTGGCTGCGGATTATATTTTATCGTTGTAATGGGATTGTTCGATTTTGCTGTCGGAGCTAACATAGTTCTTTCGTCAATAGTCGGTGTAATTCTCTCTGAAAAATTAGGTTATGCGGGATTTATAATCGGCTGTCTCGGTTGCGGAACATTAATCGGAATTTTAATCGGTTTCCTTTACAATCGACTAACAGTTCCTTCCATGATCGTTACAGTCGGACTGATGTTAATCTTTGAGAGTTTAGCGGTCTTTGTTGCAGGAGGAGTTAAACAGACATTAGCACCTGAATTAAGATTCTTTTCAGGCGCACCGGGCAATATAATTTTAGCGGCTCTTGCATTTGCTTTAATGTGGTTTATCCTGAATTACACGAAAATAGGCACATATTGCAACGCTATCGGTTCAAACGAATTCACGGCGAAAAACATGGGTATTGACGTAAAAAAATACAAGCTCATCGGATTTGCATTACTTCATTTTTTCGTTGGAATTATGGCAATTTTAACTGTTTCTTACGGTACAACTATGACCGCTCTAACAGGTATGTCAACAATGAGCCGAAACTTTCAGCCTTTAATGGGAACGTTCTTCGGAGTTGCTTTCAGGAAATACGGTACACCTATCAGCGCAATAGTTATCGGTGAATTTATAATCGCAATAATTTTCAACGGCTTTGTAGCTCTCGGTGCTCCTACTACAATTCAGAATGTTGTAACAGGTGCTGCACTCTTGATAATCGTAACTCTTACTGCAAGAGGCAAACGTGGTTCGGTTGTGAAATAAGGCGGGTGAAAAATTATGAGCGATGAAAAAATTTTGTTGAAATCCGAGAACATTGACAAAAGGTTCGGAATAACTCACGCAGTTGATAACGTAAGCATTAACATTGACAGAGGAGAAATAAGAGCCTTAATCGGCGAAAACGGTTCGGGAAAAAGCACGTTTTGTCAAATGCTTTGCGGAATTTATACATTGGGCGGAGGTCGTTTTATTCTTGACGGTCAGGAAATGCACATCAGAAATCAGGTTGAGGCGAATAATCTGGGTGTCTCAATTATCGTTCAGGAAATGGGAACTTTATCGGGCTTAACTGTCGCTGAAAATATCTTTCTCGGCCATGAAGATCCTTTCATGCACAGAGGGATTAAAGACACTGGAGCAATGGTCAAAGAGGCTCAAAGGCTTCTGAACGAATACGGCTTTAATAACATCATGGCAGGCTCAATGATTGACAATTACAATTTTGAGGACAGGAAATTAATCGAGATTGTAAAAGCAACTTACATGAAGCCGAAAATTTTGATTGTTGACGAAACTACGACGGCTCTTTCACAAAACGGAAGGCTTGAATTATACAAAATTATGGACGCAGTTAGAGCTGACGGACGAAGCGTTATATTCATCAGCCACGATTTAGCCGAAGTCCTTGAACATTGCGACACTATTTCAATTTTGAGAGACGGCGAATATATTGACACCGTGAACTCAAAAGATGTTAATGAGGACGATTTGAAGCGTTTAATGGTAGGTCGTGAAATCGGTTCGGCATATTACAGGACAGACTACGGAAAAGTTATAAGCGATGAAGTTGTATTAAGCGTTAAAAACGTAACAGTTCCGGGACAAATTGAGGACGTAAATTTTGATCTTCACAAAGGAGAAATTTTGGGCTTCGGAGGTTTGTCTGAATGCGGAATGCACGAAATCGGAAAAGCCGTATTCGGAGCTTCATGGGATCGTTCGGGAAATGTAACTTTATCTGACGGAACAGAAATTAACGATATTCCTTCGGCCATAAAACATTCAATAGCTTATGCTTCAAAAGACAGGGACAACGAGTCAATAATTTTGAATGAGAGCATAAAAAATAACATCGTTCTTCCTTCACTTGATGACCTTGCAGAAAAACATATTCTCAAGGGCGGAAAGCTGAAAAAATTTGCTCAGGAATTTGCCGACAAAATGCAAACGAAAATGCAGGGCATTAATCAATTCGTTTCGGATTTATCGGGCGGAAATAAACAGAAGGTTGTTTTAGCTCGATGGCTCGGAAAAGGGAGCGATATTTTGGTTCTTGACTCACCTACGAGGGGAATTGACGTAAAAGTTAAGCAGGCAATTTACGCTTTGATGTCGGAATTAACGGCGCAAGGAAAATCAATAATCATGATTTCAGAGGAAATTCCTGAATTATTGGGAATGTCAGACAGAATTTTGATTATGAAGGACGGAAAGATTAACGGCTCATTTATGCGCTCTGAAACTTTGAACGAAGAAGATTTAATTGCGAAAATGGTATAGGCAGGTGAAGAAATTATGGCATTAAAACACGACAAAGAACCTTCAAAACTTTCAACATTTTTAGCTGGCGATGTATTCAAGGGTCTTTTGCCTTTTATAGGGCTTGTAGTAATTTTAGCTGTGATGTATTGGTTGACTGAAGGGAAAATAATGCAGCCGAAAAGATTGCGATTATTATTGTCTCAAGTTTATTATCCTATGATAGTTGCTACGGGAGTATTTTTTATAATGACGTTAGGCTCAATAGATTTTACAGAAGGGTCAACGTTAGGAGTTGCTTCGATAGTTGTTTCGGTTTTGTCATTTTACAGTATACCGTTAGCAATTATCGGAGGAATTTTGACGGGAGCTGCAATCGGAGCTATAAACGGATTTTTCCATGTAAAATTCAAATTGCAGAGCTTCATTGTTACAATCTGCACAATGTATTTATTCAGAGGAGTATGTGCATATTTGACAACAGAGACAGCAATTCCGGCCAGTGCTGCAATAAAAGCACTCGACAGCGATAACTTGAAAATTTCAATAACGGTTGCGGTTTTAGTTGTAGCATTTTTCCTATTCAAATTTACAAGGATCGGAAACGATGTTAAAGCAGTAGGTTCAGGAGAGACTGCAGCGAGATTTTCGGGAGTACGTACAGACCGTGTAAAATTTTTAACATTTGTTGCAGCAGGGGCTTTAACGGGATTAGCGGCATTTGTAAATGTTATAAAAGTCGGTTCAATAACTTCGACGGCAGGGAATCAGCTTGAAACACAAATTTTAATTTCGTTAGTTTTAGGAGGGCTTCCGATAACGGGCGGTGCGAAAGTCCGATTTTCAAATATTATCGTCGGAACATTAATGTATACGGTACTAAATAACGGTCTTGTAATGTTAGGTTTTGAGTCAGCTACACAGCAGTTAATTAAGGGAATAGTCTTCTTAGTATTTGTGGCATTGACGATAGACAGAAAAGCATTGAAAGTTATAAAGTAATTTTATATAAAACAACGGCGATTTTGTTAATTTTAATGTTAGGAAAATTCGCCGCTGTTTTTTATCTGAAGAAGACAAGTTGATTCCATAATAGCCCCCTTATTAAGTCATGGACTGTGTAGTAATGGAATAAAGATATAGTTAAAGCACTTGAAAATTCATGTTAAAATAAATAAATGAGTTATCCAGA
>CALBPU010000070.1 GCA_937899395.1 uncultured Fretibacterium sp. | reverse complement strand
CTTCCTTTAGCTTTATTTCCCATGTTCGGATCGTGATAATCGCCACTTTGAAAACTTCATGCGTTTGCTGTAACGTATGTCCCTCTTTACGATATTCTATTACTCTCTTACGATAATCTTCTGAGTACGCCATTTATTTATTATATTACATTTATCGCTTTTTAGCCGGGCTTAGTATATTTTTACAGAAACTAAAGAAGACGGTACAGTTGTATTAAACGCTGATATTCCCAAGCAAATTATAAAAGCAATATCAGACCCGATAATTATTTTTGCGTCAGAATCTCATCCGGGTGATATTGTCGTTATGACAAATGAAAAAGATAAAAAACTAGCAACAGTAGCTATCCCTATAGCGTTAAACGAAAAAAACGACCGATATGAGATTGTTTATAACAGAGTTAAAAGTGTTTATGCAAAAAAACGACCAAAAAACAGGAGAACCTAATAATCAATGGTTTGTAGAGCAAGCAAAAGCAGGTAGAGTACTTTATGCTAATATGCATAAAGTCTGCGAATGGAACAACCATAACAGGCTCTACTTGCCCTATGGAAGCTCCATCGGAGACAAGCGAATTATAGCAAACGAAACTGACCTTGACAAGGCTATTAGAAACATGCCTGAACCTAAACTGAATAATGATGAAGTTCGTAATTATACTGATATTGAAGGCAATGTTACGGCTTTTACTACATGGAAAAATATGCGGGCTTTTATCAATCTCGTTAAGTCAGGAAATTTCGCCGCTAATGTTCATGAAATCGGGCACGTTGTTTTCAAGGTACTCGAAAGGCTTGCTAAATCAGGAAGCATTCAGGCCGATAAAGATTTTCAAACTGTTCTTGACCATGCAGGAGTTACAATAGAACAATTTTATTCGGAAGCCGAAAATAAAACGGGCGGTTATCGTGAAACAGTGCATGAATGGTTCGCGAAGGCTCTTGAGGTCTATATGAGTGAGGGTAAAGCTCCGACAA
Organism: uncultured Fretibacterium sp.; assembly: GCA_937899395.1. Lineage (GTDB taxonomy): Bacteria > Synergistota > Synergistia > Synergistales > Aminobacteriaceae > JAFUXM01. The sequence continues at coordinate 17,703 of CALBPU010000070.1, read as the reverse complement.
GTAAATTACAGGCTTTATTCACAAGAGTTAAAAATTACATGCTCAAAATTTATCATGATATTCAAACTCAGTTAGGAATTAAAATTGATGATGATGTAAGAGCAGTTTTTGACAGATTATACTTCTGAGCTTGTTATTAGAGAACTGGAAAAAGCACAAGAGCCTAAACGTTCAAAAATGTTAGCCCTTGTTGAATGTTACAAACCTCAAATATTAGAAAATTCTGATAACGTGAAACACTTAGGGCAGTTTTATATTGAAATAAAATTATTCTATGAACATCGCGTCTCCGAATGAAAAAAATCTCCAATTACTTTTTGCGCATGTCTCATAAATTTCAAGAAGCTTTCCTAAAATTTTTTCTTCACCTTCAATATCAAAAACTCTCGCTTTATTCGCAGCAAATGACGCTACTAACATTAACAAAGAACTTTCGGGCAAATGAAAATTTGTTATTAGAGCGTCAACAGCTTTGAATTTATATCCGGGATAAATATATAAACCTGTCTCCAATATTCCCGATTTAATTTCGCCATCATCATTGCAAAATGATTCCAAAGTTCTCGCAGCCGTCGTTCCTGAAGCTATAACTCGTTCTCCGTTTAATTTTTGTTCACGAATTAATTTCGCAGTCTCTTCGGACAGTTCGCAGTGTTCGGTGTGAATTTCATGTTGTCTTATATCTTGAGTTTTTACAGGTCTGAATGTTCCTAAACCTACATGAAGTGTTACATATGAAATTTTTACTCCCATTAATTTTATTTGCTTCAAAAGTTCGGGCGTGAAATGCAAACTTGCTGTCGGAGCTGCAACCGAACCCTCATTTTTCGCAAAAACAGTTTGATATTTTTCCCTCATGTCGTCATTATTTTTGATATAAGGAGGTAAAGGAACATGGCCGCAATTATCAAGAAATTTCATAAACTCATCACGATTTTCAAACTCAAATTTTATATTGCGAATACCTTCGGGCTTTTCTTCGGTTATAAATAAAATTTTTCCGTCAACAGAAATTTTTGAGCCTTTATGAATTTTTCGAGCAGGTTTTACAAGTACTTCCCATTCCAAAAAATCGGAGGTTAAATTCTTCAGCAAAAATATTTCGCATTGACCGCCCGTTTCACGTTCACCTTTTAATCTCGCAGGAATAACTTTTGTGTCATTGAGAATTAACAAATCGTTCGGCCTTAAAAATTTCGTGATGTCCCTGAAAATATTTTCACTGAAAATTTTATCCTCCTTAACATTCCAGACTAATAATCTTGAAGAATCTCGAGGTGTTGCCGGATATTGAGCGATATTTTCGCTAGGAAGTTCATAATTATAGGAGCTTAAATCATATAATTTTTTCATTTGAATTTTCTGATTGAAGTACCGGGATAATAGTGAGCTAAAATTTTTTCAGCAGTCCAGCCCTGTTCAGCCATTGCCATTGCTCCCCATTGACATAATCCAACTCCGTGTCCCCAGCCTCGACCGTAAAATACAAAATCATTTCCGGATTTCTCGATTGAATATCCGTATTTGTTCATTTTAGGCTTTGAAGTCTGATAAGATTTTGAGTTCGAGCTTCTCCCTAATCCTGTTTGATAATAATTTTTTCGTTTATCAGGATTTGTGAGCATGTCAATTAATTCAGTTGTAGTGAAAACTCCGTCGGCTGTCATTTTCGCAATTCCTTTTTCCTCTTCAAAAGTCAAATTTGATGATGATGAATTATTACTTTTATGAGGCGCAACAAGCCCGCTCGGTGTTAAATCATTTTTCACGCTGAATGTCCCTCCCGAAGGTGTAAACATTGTGCTTTTTAACGTTCTAGGATCTAAACCTAATCTGAATTGGCTCGCTTTTATTGTTTTAGAACCGTTAGCTCCTATGAAAGTCATATTAATTGCACGGCCTCCCTCATCAACTTCGGAGACTTGAATTTCTTTTACAGCTCCGATGTCCGATCCTGTAATTTTTTTGATTACGCTTTGAATTTTAGAGGCAGGAAATCTTGCGTTCCATACTGAAACAGGGGATTTATAATTCACAACTTCAGGAACGCCCGTTAAGTACGGAAGGTTTTGTCCCCAAACATCTTGAATATTTGCAGTATGTCCTCCGCTGTCAGAATGAAAATATGTATAAGCGATTTCGTTTCCATAAGTCAAAATTTCACCTGCTGTACTTCTTACAGCCTGATTAGTTCTGTCGGTCTCAACTCCTGCTCCTTTATAAACCTGATCCGCATCTGTATCAACAACATCATAGCCCTTTTCAGCCCTGTTCATACTTTGTTTCAAAACGTAAGTTCGAGCTGAGATTGCCTGTGCTCTTAACGCTTCCATATGCCACGATGCCCCGACTTCAGCAGGAAGAACTCCGCATAAATATTGCTCAACATCTAAGACGTTTAACAAGCCTCCTCGTTGAGTAATCAAAAATGCTCCTCTGTAAGTTTTGCCGTTGAATTTAAGAAATCCCGTTCCTGTAATTCTCACGGGCATTAAAAATGAAATTCCCATGATATTAGCGTAACCGCCTGAGACAGAAATTCTTGCGGAGTCGGTGAGGTTAGCCAGCTTCCCTTCAGCGTCAGTCATAACTAAATTTCCCTGAGTTATACCGATCGAATAGCTTCCTGCTCCCGATAATCTTACGTAAACATCACGGGCAAATGCTTCAGTTGAAAATAAAAATACCGCGAAAAAAATTAATATTGTTCTCTTATAACGTAAAATTTCAATCACCTTCCCTCAAAATACAAATAAGCGTTCTGTGTTGCCTTTCGACCTCTCGGAGTACGCTCAATTAAACCCTTCTGGATTAAATAAGGTTCATAAATATCCTCAATAGTTTGAGCGTCTTCGTTAAGTGCAGCTGCTAAAGTTCCAAGTCCTACAGGCCCTCCGTTAAACAAATCTATAATTGCTCTTAAAATTTTTCGGTCGCCTTCATCAAATCCTTCACCGTCAACTTCAAGCATATTCATAGCATGAATTGCAATTTCGGGAGTTATTGCGCTGTCAACGCCTTCAGTAACTGCCGCAACATCTCTAACACGCCTTAACAATCTCAACGCTACTCTAGGAGTGCCTCGTGAACGTTTCGCAATTTCAAGCCCCGCCTCATGAGTTAAATTTACTCCCAATACTCCTGAAGCCCTCAACAAAATTTTCGCTAATTCTTCATCTGTATATAAAGCTAACTGTTCAACAATTCCAAACCTTGCTCTTAACGGTGAAGTTAATAGTCCTAACCTTGTTGTAGCTCCGCATAAAGTGAATTTTGGAAGGTTTAACGCTATCGTACGAGCCAAGGGGCCTTTGCCTACTACAATATGAAGCATGAAATCCTCCATTGCAGGATATAAAATTTCTTCAACCTGAGGAGGCATTCTGTGAATTTCATCAATGAATAAAACGTCATTACGTTCAATATTTGAAACTATCGCTGCTAAATCTCCGGCACGTTCAAGAGCAGGGCCTGTTGTAGTTCGTAATTGACCTCCCATTTCCTGAGCTATAATTCCGGCTAAAGTCGTTTTGCCAAGTCCCGGTGCACCGTAAAATAAAATATGGTCTAAAGGTTCATTGCGTCCTTTTGCTGCCGAAATGTAAATCTTCAGCTTCTCTTTTAATTTTTCCTGTCCTGTAAATTCATCGAGATATTTCGGTCTGACTGTAACATCATCAGGTGAACGAGGAACATCAAAAATTCTTGCGGGCGAAATATTTTCCGACATTTACTTGTGTAACTCCCTTAATGACATTCGCAATAAATCCTCCTCCGATAATTTGTTAAAGTCCTCACCGTGAGCAGCTCTCAATAAATTTATAACTCCTCCTGCGTCTGACCTCGTGAAGCCAAGACCTAATAAAGCCTCAATAACATTTTCAACATGGCCTGAAGATTTTGTTTCTGGATTTGAAGAAGGAGTTAAGATTTTTAGCTCCGTAATATTTTTAAGCTCAAAACATAAACGTTCCGCAGTTTTTTTCCCGATTCCTGAAACTCTCATAAAAGCATTGACATCAGCCGATGAAATTGCGTTAATAACATTATCAATCGAAAGTTCGGATAAAATCGCTATGCCCGTTTTACCTCCGACACCTTTAACGCTTGTGAGACGCAGGAAAAATTCACGTTCTCTTTCAGAATTAAAACCGTAAATAATAGCTCCTGCTTCTGAAAATTGAATGCACGTTACAATTTTTACTATGTCATTTATTTTGCAGGAACTTAAAACAGAACGTGAACATAAAATCTCAAAACCTATTCCGTTTACGTCAAGAATAATTATGTTATCAAAAATATCCGATACTTTTCCGTTTAATGAACGAATCATGTTGAAAATTTTAAGGCAAGACCAGTTATAGCGGCCGCAAGAGCATCGGCAGTATCATCAGGTTTAGGAATTTCATCGAGAGCCAAAAACCTTTGCACCATTCCTTGAACCTGATTTTTAACAGCGTCTCCTGTACCGCATAAAGCCAATTTAATTTGATTAGGTTTAGGTTCAACGACAGGAAGATTATTTTGAGCCGTTAAAAGCATGATAACTCCTCTGGCTTGATAAACATATTCGGCTGTAGTAGTGTTTCTCCCGAAAAATAATCTTTCAATCGAAACTAAATCAGGCTTGCAAAAATTTATTTGTTCGTTTAAGTCATTAAAAATTTTTAACAAACGTTCCGTGAAAGTCATATCGGGAGTTGTTTCAATACAGCCGTAATTCAAAGCTCTCAATTTGAATCCCGACTGAACAACAGCTCCATAACCAACTCTTGCTAAGCCGGGATCAATTCCTAAGCATACAATATCAGACAACTATAATTACTCGTCCTCAATTTTTGAAGCAACTTCATCAGGGATTTCAAAATTTGAATATACGTTTTGAACATCATCGTGTTCTTCGAGAGCGTCAACAAGTCTTAAAACCTTTCGAGCTGCTTCAGGGTCTGAAATTTCAACGGGAGTTTTAGCAATCATTGAAACTTCAGAGTTTTCAACAACGTATTTTGCATCTTCAAGAGCTTTTTGCAAGGTATTAAGATCTGAAGGTTCGCAGTAAAGTGTAAAGCCTTCATCGTTTGCTTCCATATCCGACATTCCAGAATCTAGACCCAAAGTCATTAAAGCGTCCTCATCTAATCCTTCACCTTTAACTTCGATAACGCCTTTACGGTCAAACATCCAAGTGACGCTTGCTCCCATTTGACCGCCGTTACGTGATAATAAAGCTCTGATTTCGGGTGTAGTTCTGTTTCTATTATCGGTCATGACGGAAATTAAAATCGCCGTTCCAGCAGGACCTGAAGCCTCATAAGTAAGTTCATCATAGGAAACGTCTCCGAGTTCACCCGTGCCACGTTTAATTGCTCGTGTAATGTTATCATTGGGAACGCTTACGGCCTTTGCACGTTCAATCGCGGTTTTGAGTCTCATGTTCATAGCGGGATCTCCACCGCCTTCTTTAGCTGCTATGATAATCGCTCTTACGAGTTTCTGGAAAAGATTTCCACGTTTAGCGTCCTGTGCTGCTTTCCTATGTTTGATGTTAGCCCATTTTGAATGTCCTGACAAAATTTATTCACTCCTACTATAAATTTAATTTGCTTTGAAAATTGGAATTGGCTTGCGCTTGTGTTCACTTCGTCTGCGTAAAACGTCAATGCGTTCTTTGACTTTATCGTTTTCAATTTTTCCCGTTGCAAGATATTCATCTAACACATCATAAGAAAAACCCATATCATTTTCATCGGTTTGACCTTCATATAAACCTGCACTCGGAGCTTTCGCAATGATTCTTTCGGGAATACCTAAAACTTTTGCCATAGCTCGAATATCACGTTTAAGGAAATTCACGAGGGGCATTAAGTCCGAACCGCTGTCTCCGAATTTTGTGAAATATCCGGTCTCATATTCAGAACGGTTGCTTGTTCCGCACACTAATAAATTTCGTGATTGGGCAAATGAATATAGTGTTACCATTCTTAAACGTGCTTTCATGTTTGACTTAGTTAAAGAGTTAAGCTCGGAATTAATTTCTTTACACATTAGATCGAATACTCCCGATAAATCGACACGTTCAAACTTTATGTCGAATTTTTCCGCCAATAATCTTGCGTCGGCTTCGTCCTGTTCAATGCTGTGGCAAGGCATAATAACCCCCAGAACTCCATCACATCCCAGAGCTTCACGCCCCATAGCAGCAAGCACTGAAGAATCTATTCCTCCTGAAAGACCTAACACTATTCCCGACGAATTAGCATTTGAAATTTCATCACGCAGCCATTGTTCACACTGATCTATAATTTCTCGCAAGTCTGAAAATCCTCTCACACTAAATTATTTTAATTATACACTATTTATCTTTACCCACAATATAAAGCGTATAATGTCCGAAAGTTAAATTTAATCTATAATTTTAGGAAGTTAAATTATGCGAACGATTATTTATCCTGTAAATGTTAAAAATTTTGATGACGTTAAAAAAATTTGTTCACGAATTAAATCAGATACAAGGGCTTTAGGTTATCTTGCTCCGAAATCAAATATACTTCATTTTTTTGCCGAAAAAATTGATTACAGAGCAGCGGCGTTTCTTAAACAGGAACTTTTATCTCGTGGAGGAGATACGGTTGTTACTAAGCATGTTATAGACGGTAAAACGGATTTCAGCGACGTTCTTTTAATGGCAACTCCTTCACAACTTAAAAGCCTCCTTGAAAAATTAAAAGCTATGGATTGTTGGGGTCTGAAAGATTTTCGAGAATCTCTCACTGAAGCATTTCACAACATAAAAATCAATGAATGGGTCTTAACTTCTCCGAATGGTCATGAAATTATTTTTGATAATAACACTAAATTAATGGCGATTATAAATTTAACTCCAGACTCTTTTTATGAGGGAAGCAGAGTTAATGAGCATGAAATTTTAAGCAGGGCTGAAAAATTCCTTAATGAAGGCGCAGAGATTTTAGATTTGGGAGCAGAGTCAACTCGTCCGGGTTTTGAACCTGTAACCGAAGATGAAGAACTTAAAAGATTAATTCCGGCATTGAAAATTTTGCGAAAAGAATTCCCAAACGCTTTAATTTCTGTTGATACTTATAAATCAAATGTCGCTAAAATTTCTGCATATGAAGGAGCTGACATCATTAACGACATTAGCGGCTTTGAATTTGATGAAAATATGCCCGAAGTAATTTCATCGTTAAAAATTCCTTATGTCCTTTCACATATTAAAGATGAAAATTTACATTATGAAAATATAATAGGTGAAATAAATTTATATTTCGACAAAAAATTAAAAGCTCTCGACATTGCAGGAGTTAAACGTGAAAATATAATTTTGGATCCTGGTATAGGTTTTGGAAAAAATGAAGATGATAATTTCAAAATCATAAAAAATATTGAGAGCTTGAAAATTTTCGGTTTGCCTGTTTTGGTCGGACATTCACGAAAAAGAATTACAGGGAAAACTTTATCAGGTACTCTTGCTATTACGGCGATATTAAACGGGCGTGTTAATATTTTAAGAGTTCATGATGTTAAAGAAAATATGCAAGCGTTGTTAATGGCTCGAAAAATTTCAAAGGCTGATTTTTGAATTTGTTACAGTATACAGAATTAATGCTAAAATAATTCGTTAAATTTTAATTTTATTTTAGGAGAATAATTCTTTCTTATGCCAGATGAAAATATAAACCAGAATCAAGACACCACCACCGAAAGTGAGGGAAGAATTGTAAATTTACCCCTTGTCGGTGAAATTAAGACAAGTTATTTGAATTACGCTATGAGCGTTATAGTCGGAAGAGCTTTACCTGATGCAAGAGACGGATTAAAACCTGTTCAGCGTCGTGTACTTTATGCTATGTCTGAACTCGGACTTAAACACAACACAGCTTACAAAAAATCCGCCCGTATCGTCGGTGAAACAATGGGTAAGTATCACCCTCACGGAGACAGCGCAATTTATGACACTATGGTCAGATTAGCTCAAAATTGGAATTTGCGTTATCCTCTTGTTGACGGTCAGGGAAATTTCGGCTCTGTTGACGGAGACAGTGCGGCGGCTATGCGTTACACTGAAGCGAGATTGAGCTGGCTCGGTGAATTAATGCTCTCAAATATTGATGAGGATACTATCGACTGGGGCAAAAATTTTGACGAATCATTAAAAGAACCTTTAACCCTTCCGTCTGTCATGCCGAATTTAATCGTGAACGGCTCAACGGGAATTGCAGTAGGTATGGCAACAAACATGCCTCCTCATAATCTTCGTGAAGTTGTTGATGTTTTATGTTGGCTGATTGAAAACGGAATCGAACCTGAAGATGCTGATCTTAACGATATATTAAAATTCATGCCTGCACCTGATTTCCCGACCGGAGGAGAAATTTTAGGGCATTCGGGAATACTTGAGGCTTACAGTACAGGACGAGGAAAAATTACGGTCAGAGGAAAAATGCACACCGAAGAATCCAAACGAGGGCGAACCAGCATTATAATCACCGCAATTCCTTATACTGTAAATAAAACTATGTTGCTTGAAGCGATGGTTCAAACTGTTCAGGATAAAGAAATTGAAGGTATTTCTGAAATCAGAGACGAATCTGACAGAGACGGATTAAGAATCGTTGTCGAAATTTCAAGAGATTCTGATCCTGATTTAATAATGCGTCAGTTATACAAGCATACTCAATTACAATCAACCTTCGGAGTTATTAACCTTGCTCTTGTTGATAAGCACCCCGAAATTCTTCCCATGAAAAAACTTTTGGGAATATATCTGAATTACCGTCGCGAAACAGTCAGAAGAAGAACCGAATTTAGATTGAAACAGGCTCAAGCTCGTGAACATATTATCGAAGGTTTGAAAAAAGCCTTAGAGAATATTGAACCCGTAATCAAAATTATCAGAGGCGTTAATTCAGCTACTGAAGCAAAGGAAAATTTACGCAATGAATTAGGATTTTCCGCTGTACAGGCTCAAGCGATTTTGGATATGAGGCTGCAAAGATTAACAGGGCTTGAACGTTCACGCCTTGATGAAGAACAAAACAGGTTGCTCACCGATATAGCTTCGTTCCAAAATATTTTAAGCGACAAAAAAGTTCTCGATGAAGTTATCAGCACTGAATTAAAAGACCTTGCTACACGTTTCGGCGATAAAAGACGTACTGAAATTGTTGAAGATGTTGAAGAAGTTACAATGGAAGATTTCATTCCTGAGGAAGACATCGTTATAACTCTCTCCAAAGACGGATTAATCAAACGTCAGCCCATCGAGTTATACAGGCTTCAGGCTAAAGGCGGCAAAGGCAGAAAAGGTGCTGTAATTCATGAAGACGACAGTATAGCGATGTTATGTGTAACAAATACTCACAGAGACATATATTTCTTCACAAATTTCGGGCGCATAATGTCATTGAGAGGTTATGAAATTCCTGAAACTAAAACAGGAAAAGGAAAGCCTTCATCAAAATATCTGCCTCTTGCAGAAGGTGAAAAAATCGTCAACATAGCCGGAGCGGATTCAAAGACTTGGAAATTTGCCTTCTTCATTACAAAATCAGGAATAGCAAAACGTATTACCTTTGAAAATCTCAAGTACACAAACAGAGCTAAACGTATTATGAAACTTGATGACGGTGATGAGATTGCTCAGGTCAGACTTACTAAAGGCAAAAATGATTTGCTCATAGTTACTCAAAACGGTCAGGCTTTAAGAGTTGCTGAAACAGAATTTCGACCTTTAGGACGGACTGCAAGAGGAGTTATTGCCATAACATTGAAAAACGGCGATAAAGTTTTAAGCTGTGATGTTGTTGATGACAGGAGAAAAATTTTGGTCATAAGCGAAATGGGAATTGGAAAACGTCTCGAATTTTCGTCTTTCATGCCTCACCACAGATCTACTAACGGAATTTGCATAATGGAACTCTCCGAAAAGACAGGGAAACTTTCGGGAAGCCTTGCATTAAAAGATACTGACGAAATTTTAGCGATAACTTCAAAAGGACGGATTATAAGAATGCCCGTTGACGGAATAACAGTCATGAAACGCCATTCGGTCGGAAATATAATCATACGTCTTGATGAAGGAGATAAGGTTGCGGATTTCAGCGTTATAAGTTCAGAAGATGATGATAACGATGTTACAGTTCCTATTCCGTTTGATGATGAAATTGAAGAAGAAGAATTAACTAACGAAAATGAAAATGAAAATAGCTAAAGACGGATTACCGACAATAATATTTTTATTATTACTGACAGCGGTATGTGCGTTAATATCATTGGTTCCGGCCATGATAATTTTCGCACTCTTATTAATCGTAACGTGGTTTTTCAGAGATCCTGAACGTAAAGCTGATTATAAGGACGGATATTTTTATTCTCCTGCTGACGGAAAGGTCGTTGAAATTTCAAATGCCTCTCATGAATTTACTGGTGAAGCAATTAAAGTCGGGATTTTCATGAATATATTCAGTGTCCATGTTAATCGTGTTCCATGTAAAGGCCGCATTGAATTTCTGGAATATATTCCCGGAAAAAAAATCGCTGCGTTTTCCCCTAAAGCTTCAGAAATTAACGAACGAAATTATGTAGGGCTTTCAACTTCACACGGTTCTGTAATGATGACACAGATTGCCGGACTTGTAGCAAGAAGAATTGTTTGCAGAGTTAATCTCGGCGATGTCCTTGAAGCAGGTCAGCGTTACGGAATGATTAAATTAGGTTCAAGGGTTGATTTATATCTTCCTAAAAATACAGAAATAAAAATTAAAATCGGTGATAATGTTAAAGCCGGTTTAACATGTATAGGAGTGATTCAGGAGTGAAGAATTTTTTGAAGATGCGCAGAAGAATGGGAAAAATCGGAAAAAGAAAGCCCGTCGAATTTAAGCAGATACTTCCCAATATGGTAACAAGCGGAAATTTATTATGCGGAATGTTATCGTTAATGATGACGTTGAACGAACGTTATATAGTTGCTGCGTGGTTAATATTTTTTGCTGTAATATTTGACGGTTTTGACGGAAAAGTTGCGAGAATGTTGGGAGGAGGTTCGCAATTCGGACTTGAATTCGATAGCTTGGCAGATCTTGTAAGTTTCGGAGTAGCTCCTTCGATTTTAATGTACGAAACATCAGTAAGAAATTTGCATTTAGTCGGAGCCGGGACGGCATGTTTTTTTGCTCTTTGTGTAGCATTGAGGCTTGCGAGATTTAATATCGTTCATGTTCCAGGACCTTTTCAAGGGCTTCCGTGTCCTGCGGGAGGATTATTTGTTGCGTCGTTCATAATCGCGAAAATTAATTTGCCCTCATGGATTACGGCATTAATTCTTTTAACGGTCGGAGGCTTAATGATCTCCAGTATTCCTTATGCCAACATGAAAAAATTAACGAAAAAAACTGCTGACGGCACAAAATGTCTTGCGTTATTTTCGTTGTTAGTGTTTTCGTTTTTGTTCCTGAAAAATTCCGCTCCGTTATTTTTATTCGCTATGTATATTGTAAGCGGATTAATTCATTTTGATTGGGGACAGTGGCTCTTAAAACCTGAAGCAAAAGATGAAGTTTTGAGCCACAAAAATTAATTTTTGCCCGTAAAGGGGAGTTAAACCAAATTATCTCCCCTTATAATATCCTCAAGGCTTTGACGTTCCACAACTAATTTTGATTCCCCGTTTTCAACAAATACAACAGCAGGTCTTTGAAGTTTGTTATATGTGCTTGACATGCTGAACGTATAAGCTCCCGAATTATAAAGCGCAATTAAATCTCCCGCTTCGAGTTTCATAATTTTTGCGTTGTCGATCAAAATATCTCCCGACTCGCAGCACTTCCCGACTATTAAAACCCTTGTTCCTCCGTCTCTGTCATAAGCAGGGGCATCAGGATTTTTCACCGCAACAGCGTCATATTCAGCCTGATATAAAGCAAATCTCGGATTATCTGCCATGCCTCCGTTGACTGCGATATATGTTATCTTCGGAAGCTCTTTAATATTTTCAACTCTGTAAATCGTAATTCCTGCTTCTGAAATTATCCATCGTCCCGGCTCAATAACGGCTCTCGGAATTTCAAGCTCGTACTTTTCGCAATCAGAATGTAATAATTTCATCATCGGTTCAGTGAAAGTTTCAGATTTCACTGAAGGCATTGAAGGATTTTTAACAGCTCCGAATCCTCCTCCGAAATTTAATTCATGAGTAATGAAATTCAAATTTGTTTTTAAGTCTTTCATGACCTCAATAATTTTTTCAAGGCTTTTAATGTGGTCTTCAGGATCAAATAACTGCGAGCCTACATGAAAATGTAATCCTTTCAAATCTAAATACTCACTTTTCATTGAATACTTAATTGCTTCGGTAAGCATTGAACCATCACGAACTTCAAAAGGGAATCCGAATTTGCTGTCAGTCTGTCCCGTTGAAATATATTTGTGAGTATGAGCATCAACTCCCGGAGCTACTCTGATTAAAATTTTTTGCTTCTTGTTTTTTTCACGCGAAAATTTTTCAATGACCTTTAATTCATCAGGGTGATCAACAATTATTCGGCCTACTCCGGAATTTACAGCCAATTCAATTTCCTCATGACTTTTTGCGTTACCGTTCATTTCGATTCGTTCAGCAGGAAAACCTGCGCTCAATGCTGTATAAAGTTCTCCGAGTGATACAACATCAAGCCCTAGTCCTTCATTTTCGATTAATTTCGCCATTGAACGTGTCAAAAACGCTTTACTCGCATAACGTACTCTTGTATTTTTCCAGCGTTCTAAAAATGTCTCACGCAATTCTTTACATCTTGCCTTTATAATTTCAGTATTGTAAACATATAAAGGCGTTCCGTATTTTTCGGCTAATTTCTGGCAGTCAACACCGCCCCATGTTAAGTTTGAAATTTTTCAACACTCCTTATATCATGTCAATGAAAATTATATATTATGAAACGGAAAAATTTTTATCATGGAAAAAATAATAAGTCTGTCCGATTGGGAACAAAAAAATTTTATTAATTCTTCTGACACTCCTGCTATAACTGTGATATTTCCCTCAAGAGAAATTTATTTTTCTCCTGAGCTTCTTCATACTATGCACCTTAATAATGAAACTTGCCCGAAAACTTTAGATCAATGGTACGAACTTTGCCACCCTGAAGATCATTCTAAAATTTCGAGACTTGAGAGCATTATTTACGGCCATGAAAATTTTTTCACACTTACTCGGAAATTATATTGCGGAGACGGTTTTTACAGAAATTTCAGGCTCGATGCTTTTATTCAGAGATATTCAGACGGCAGGCCGCAAAAATTAATCGGTAATGAAATTTTGTCTTTGAACGCTTGGTTAGCTTCAGCTTCCGAAGGTGATTTAATCGAATGTAAAAATGAATACGGAAGGACAAAAATTTTTGAGGCTGTAAGAGTTCAGGGTGTTATGACATTAAACGACGTAACAATTATTGAGGATTTGAAACAGGAAAATTTAAGATTAAGACGTGAAATCCAACGAAGAATTTTTTCACCTTCAGGAGAAAATCCCGTTGAGAATTTTTTATATGATGATTCCGAATTTGTCCTCAAAAATATCTTAAAGGAAAATATTTACACAGCTTTGAACATTTTAACGAGTAACAACAAATTAAAATCTTTGAAACGTTCGTTAAATGATACAGATTTAATTATAGGTGTGTCGGGACTTAACGGAAGCGGGAAATCTACTGTCATAAACGCAATCTTAGGTGAAAAATTAATACCTGAACAAACGAATATTCCGATTTTTTGCAGAGAAGGTGAAATCAGGGAAGCGAAAATTTTTTATCAGGACGGACGCAACGAAAATATAATCGGCTCAAAATTCACTGCGTCCTTCATAACGAAAAATATAATCTCCGAAAATTTTAATCCCGGCCATAGAAAAGGAATAGCACGAATCGAAATTTCTATACCTGGAGCGTTAATACCTAAAGGAATTTGTTTTGTGGATACTCCTTACAGCTCGTCAACACTGAAAAATCTTTTGCCCGAATTAGACATGATAATTTATGTAACTCCTTTACGTTCAAGATTAAAAGGTTCTGATTATGAATATCTGAAATTTATTATGGAGATTAACGGGAAAATAATTTTTGCTTTGTCTCAAATTGATTTAGAACGTGATGACACTGAAGCGGGGAAAATAATTTTTTCGGCACGGGATAAAATTTTGAACGATGTTAAGGCAATAAAAGATGACATGAAAAATTTTTGCGGAAAAGATTTCGAGGTTATTCCGATTTCGGCAAAAAATGCTCTGGAAAAATTCTACGATAAAAAATCTCAAATATGGATTAATTCAAACCTTGAAAATTTTGTCGATTATGTCAAAGAATTTAGGGATTTTCCGTTGATATACAGGGCTGAAAGGACGTTGAAAATTTTAGAGAATGTCGAAAATCTTAAAGGCTCGTTAAATTGGAAAGTGCAAGATGTTAAAGATAGGTTGAAGAAAATTTTGACCTTAAAATCTCCCGTGAATAATCCTCCTCTAAAAATCGAAATAAATACAAACGAATTTTCAAATCGTCAGGAAAAGAATTTGTTATCTTCGGTATTAATTTCAATAAAGGAACATGATTTCAAGAGAAAATTTTTCTCGCTCGAAGCATTTGAGGGTAAACGTAAAGCAATTTTTCTCGGAGCTGATAAAAATCAAAGCATGAAATTATTTTCAAGGCTTGCACATAATTTAATGCTTGAAAAAAACGTAACAGAAAATTCGGAGCAAATACAATGGTTATATTCTGGTTATATGATGCCGTTTGAATGTGTTGAACTTCCTGTTATAGGAACTGACGAAGATATTTTAATCGCGCCTTCTGATTATGAACTTGAAGGTAAAAAATTTGATTGGAAAAAAATTTTTGAGAATTACACACCTGTAATCAGTGTTGACCTTGCGAGGATTGAATCAGGACTTTCAGATTTATTCAACTCGCCTTATATAATAGGGCTTACTGTAAAAAAATGGGTGTTAGCATTTGGGAACGCAGGATTATTTGACAATCGAAAATCTGAACTCACTGACATTGATAAAATTCCGAAAAAAATAAAAGAGTTCTCTGAAATTAACGGCATAAAAAATCCGGATTGTTTTATATTTGAAAATTATGAGATAGTTTAAGGTTATAATATATGAGAACTTTAATTAAGGAGATAATTAAAATTGAGCAGATTATTTAATTTCAGTGCAGGCCCTGCGGTTTTGCCTGAAGAAGTTTTAAGGACGGCTCAAGCGGAAATGTTAGAGTACGGGAACTCCGGAATGTCCGTTATGGAAATGAGCCACAGGTCAAAAGATTTTGAGGATATTTTAGACGAGGCCGAAAAAGATTTGCGCACCTTAATGAATATCCCTGACAATTATAAAGTTTTATTCCTTCAAGGAGGCGGCTGTACACAGTTCGCAATGATCCCTATGAACCTGATGAAAAATAAATCAGCCGATTATATTATTACTGGACAATGGTCAAAGAAGGCTGCTGCTGAAGCAAAAATTTTCGGCAATGTTCATGAAGTGGCGAGTTCGGCGGACAAAAATTTTTCATACGTACCTGATTTATCGGACTTAAAAATTTCTGATGATGCTGATTATGTTTATATGTGCCAGAATGAAACGGTTCATGGAACAACAATCAGAACTTTACCGAATACTAAAGGAAAAACTTTAGTTGCTGATATTTCGTCAATGTTTTTGAGCGAGCCTGTCGATGTTTCAAAATACGGGGTAATTTGGGGCGGTGTTCAGAAAAATGTCGGGCCTGCCGGAGTAACGATTGTAATAATTCGAGATGATTTAATTTACGATGAAGTTTTGCCTTTTACTCCGACGATGTTGAAATATAAAACTCATTCCGATAATAAATCACTTTATAACACTCCTCCGTGCTATAACATTTATATTTGCGGTCTTGTCTTCAAATGGCTGTTGAAGCTCGGAGGCACTGAGGCAATGAAGAAAATCAACGAGAATAAAGCGAAAATTCTTTATGATTATCTTGACAGCTCAAAGATTTTTCACGGAACAGTTGAGAAAAAGGATCGTTCATTTATGAATGTACCGTTTGTTACTGGTGATAAAGAACTTGACGCTGAATTTATCAGTGCAGCAACAAAAGCAGGTTTGAAAAATATCAAAGGTCATCGTTCAGTCGGAGGAATGAGAGCCTCTCTTTATAACGCAATGCCTGTTGAAGGAGTTAAAGCACTTGTTAATTTTATGGCAGAATTTGAGAAAGGACACACAAAATAAATCATGCTTCCAAAAGAACGAAAAATTTTTTGCATGAACAACATAGCTTCCGTAGGCTTAAATAAATTCAGAAAAGGTTATGAGCTTACGGAAAATTTGAACGAGGCCGCAGGAATTTTAGTTCGTTCAGCCGATATGAAAAATACGGACTTCCCCGAAAATTTAAGGGCAATCGCAAGAGCAGGAGCAGGAGTTAATAATATTCCCATCGAAAAATGTTCGGAGAACGGAATTGTCGTTTTCAACACTCCTGGAGCAAATGCAAATTCAGTTAAAGAACTAGTGCTTGCAGGATTGTTAATTGCTTCAAGAGATATTTACGGCGGAATTAAATGGGTAAAAGATAACGCGGATAATTCTGACATAGCGAAATTAACAGAGAAGGCAAAAAAGAATTTTGCAGGTCATGAAATTTACGGAAAGACTTTAGGAGTTATAGGTCTCGGAGCCATAGGAGTTCGTGTTGCAAACGCTGCCGTATCTCTGGGAATGAATGTCTTAGGTTATGATCCTTATCTTTCATTAAAATCAGCATGGCTTTTAAGTCCTGTTATAAAACATGCTGACACTCCCGAAGAAGTTTACGCTGCAAGCGATTTCATTACGATTCATGTGCCGGCTATGGATTCAACAAAACACATGATAAATTCCGAAGCTCTTTCAAAGATGAAACATGGCGTAAAGATTTTGAATTTTGCCAGAGATGTTTTAGTTGATGAAGATGTTCTAGAAGAAAAATTAAAATCAGGCGATGTTGAAAAATATATTTCCGATTTTCCAAATTCTTTGAGCGTGAAATTACAGAATGCGATCGTACTTCCTCATTTAGGAGCCTCAACCGAAGAAGCTGAAGATAATTGTGCAATAATGGCAGCGATTCAACTTCAGGATTATTTGGACAACGGAAATATAACGAACTCTGTGAATTATCCTGAGACTAACGCAGGAATATGCGACACCGAAGCAAGGGTTGCGATTTTGCACAGAAATATTCCGAACATGCTCTCACAAATAACATCGTTCTTCGGTAAAAACGGATTAAACATTGAAAACTTACTCAACAAAGCTAAAGGTCAATATGCTTACACGTTGCTTGACATTTCGCATAAGATGCCCGATGACACGGCAGAGAGATTGAAAGAAATTGACGGAGTATTGAGAGTAAGAAGGGTTAAGGAGAACAATTGAACTGCCGGAATATGAAAAAAGAGTTAGAAAACTTTTAATTAGGAAGCCGTCACTTCTCAAGTGGCGGTAATTTACTAAGTATCAAAAAGTTTAAGGAGAGTGATTTTCATGTCGGTAAACTATGCACCGCTATGGCAAACGCTTAATGAACGACATCTTATAGTATAGTCAAGACACTTGAAAAAACATAAATTTCATTGTCCACTTTTGAAGTGCTT
>CALBPU010000069.1 GCA_937899395.1 uncultured Fretibacterium sp. | reverse complement strand
TCGCCGAAATTCTGAATCATTGCGCCCTTCGCTACTATTCCTGAAATTATTTCACGTACTTTTGCAACGTCAGGACGTTCGGTAAATTCAGCCTGAATTACGTTTCCCCCAGTGAAATCAATTCCGAGATTTAACCCTCTTGTCAACAATAAAACTATGCTCGCTATAACAAGTACAAGACTGACAGTAAGAGCGAATTTTCTAATGGCCATGAAATTGAAGTTAAGATTTAATCTGCTGCTCATCGTCTCACAATCTCCCTTCCGCGTTTAACGAACAACTGCAAAATCGCGCGAGTTACAACGATATTTGAGAATACGCTGGCAATAAGTCCTACCGATAACGTAACACCGAAGCCTCGAACAGAACCTGAACCGAAATAGAACAATACTAACGCAGCAATTAAAGTTGTGATATTACTGTCTAAAATTGTTACAAGAGCCTTTCTGAAACCTGCGTCAAGTGCAGCCATAGGAGTTTTTCCCAAATTGCGTTCTTCTCTGACACGTTCATAAATTAAAACGTTTCCGTCAACAGCCATTCCTAAAGTCAAAATTATTCCTGCGATACCGGGAAGAGTTAATGTTGCGTTGAAAGCTATAAGCCCTGCGAAAATTAACAAAATCGTAACAGCTAATGCTAAATCAGCCGCAAGTCCTCTGAACTGATAGAACAGAATCATGAATACTAAAACCATTCCTGCTCCGAACAATCCTGCTTCAAGACCTTGTTTAATCGAGTCAGCTCCCAAACTGGGTCCAACGGATCTGTTTTCAGCGATTTCAACAGCAACGGGCAATGCTCCGGCTTTTAACATTATTGCAAGTCTTGCTGCTTCGTCATTCGTGAAACGTCCCGTAATTTGAGCACGGCCTCCCGAAATTCTATCCTGAACAACAGGTGCGGAAATTACAACGTTATCAAGAACAATCGCTAATTGTTTTCCGATTAATCTTGCAGTAGCTTCCTCGAATAATCTTGCGCCTTCCGAATTAAATTCAAGTGAAACTCCCATACGTCCTAAGCTGTCAGGGTTGACTTCAGCATTGACTAAATCTTTTCCCGACAAAAGAACTTCACCTAACAAATAAAATGTTCCAGGTTCTTCTGAAGGAGCTACGATTGAGTTAGGAGTGTTTTTTGAACGGGCAATTAAATCCGCACTTGCCGTACTTAATTTCGCAACTTCTTCACGCCATCTCTCCTGAGCATTCACGAACTGAATATCGCTGTCATAATTTCTTCGGACTGGTTCGACTGGTAAATTTCTTCCTGTCGAATCAATAACTTCTCTGAAATCCATTTGAGCAGTACGACCGATTAATTCAAGAGCAGCTGCGGGATCAGCAACTCCCGGAAGGTCTACTATAATTCTGTCTGAACCGCTCTTTTGAATGATAGGTTCAGCAACTCCGTATTGGTCAATTCGATTTCGTAAAACTGCGAGCAACCTGTCAATACTGTCATCACGTAAAGGATTTTCGGGTGTGTCCTTTGCCTGTAAAACTATATGCGCTCCGCCTCTTAAATCAAGTCCCAAATTCAGACCGTCTTTATTAAGCCAAGCAAAACATAACGCCCCTGCCACTACAATGAGAACAAGCACGAGGCGAAATTTATCTGCACGATTCATAATTTACGATGCTGCCTCCTGCTTTTCTGTCGCAGTCGTTGAACGTTTTGTCTGTACTGCTGATTTTAATATTCTGACACGAACTCCTTCAGCTATTTCAATCTGGAAAGTATCATCACGAACTTCACGGACTGTCCCTAAAAATCCGCCTATCGTTACAATTTGATCGCCTCTGCCAATGCCTGCAATCATGTTATTATGCTGCTTATCACGTTTACGCTGGGGACGAATGATGAAGAAATAAAATATTAATACGAATATTGCGAGAGGGAAAAGCATTCCCATTAATCCGCCCTGCTGAGCTGCTGCTCCTCCTTCTGCACCTGTTCCTGTTCCTGCTCCTCCGCCTGAATTAGAAGGGGCACTTCCTCCGCAAGGTGTTACAGCTTTTGTTGATTCTGCCATTAAAAATTTAACCTCCAAAAATTAATAAAGTGAATTTACCTGCACGACTAAATTAATAACCGCACAGGTATTTTTTGAGAGATGATTTTATCTCATTGGTGAGTATTTTGTAAGACCGGCGTATTTTGCGCTCTCTCCAAGATCTTCTTCGATTCTTAGAAGCTGGTTATACTTCGCTATTCTGTCTGTACGGGCAATGCTTCCTGTTTTAATCTGGCCTGCACGTGTAGCAACTGCTAAATCAGCGATGAATGTGTCTGCTGTCTCGCCTGAACGGTGTGAAACGACTGCGGCATATCCTGCTTCGGCTGCCATTTGAATAACTCTCATG
Source organism: uncultured Fretibacterium sp. (assembly GCA_937899395.1). GTDB lineage: Bacteria > Synergistota > Synergistia > Synergistales > Aminobacteriaceae > JAFUXM01. The sequence continues at coordinate 1,272 of CALBPU010000069.1, read as the reverse complement.
GTCTCACTGACTGTTCCGATCTGATTCAACTTAACGAGGACTGCGTTTGCAATACCCTGAGAAATTCCGCGTTCAAGAATTTTAGGATTGGTTACGAATAAGTCATCGCCGACAAGCTGAATTTTTTTGCCGAGTGATGCTGTAAGAGCTGCCCAGCCTTCCCAGTCATCTTCAGCGCAGCCGTCTTCGATAGAAATTAACGGGAAATCAGCAACGAGTTTCTCATAATATTTGACAAGTCCTTCTGCTGTGTAAGTGTCTCCGCTGCCCTTCTTGAAAACATATTTTCCGTCCTCAAAGAACTCTGATGAAGCTACGTCGAGAGCAAAGCTTACATCTTTTCCGGGAGTATAGCCTGCTTTGTTTACAGCTTCCATTAAAAGCTCAAGTGCTTCGGTGTTGCTCTTGAGGTTAGGAGCAAATCCGCCTTCATCACCAACGCCTGTTGAATATCCTCTTGATTTAACGCAGCTCTTTAACGCATGATAAACTTCAGCACCCATTCTGAGAGCCTCTGCAAAACACGGAGCATTATGAGGAACGATCATAAATTCTTGGAAGTCAACTGTTGAATCAGCATGTGCACCGCCGTTTAATACGTTCATCATAGGAGTAGGAAGAAGACCGCCGCCAATTCCTCCGAGCCAACTGTAAAGAGGAACACCATGACTTTCAGCAGCCGCTTTAGCGTTTGCCATTGATACACCGAGAATAGCGTTTGCTCCAAGCTTTGATTTTCCTTCAGTACCGTCAAGAGCAATCATAGCTCTGTCTAATGCGCCCTGATCGTCAGCATCCATTCCCAAAATTTCGGGAGCGATTTTCTCGTTGACGTTTTCGACAGCGTGCTGAACACCTTTACCGCCGTAACGTGCTTCTTTGTCGCGAAGCTCTAAAGCCTCATGAACACCTGTTGAAGCTCCTGAAGGAACAGCAGCTCTTCCCATTGAACCGTCTTCAAGATAAACATCAGCTTCAAGTGTAGGGTTGCCTCTTGAGTCAAGAATTTCACGAGCGTGAATACCAATTATTGATGACATAAAAAAAACCTCCTGATAAAAATAAAAATTTTAATTTGCAAATTATTATAAACTATTTACGAATAATTTTTAAGCGAAAGGATTTTCATCGGGTTTTACAGGTCTCTCATCTAATTGTTCCCATGAAATTGTTTTAGGTCGTTTCAAAATCGCTTCATCGGCACAAAGGACTTTAACTTTTAACACACGGTTCACATAAGCGACTTCAATAATATTTCCTTCACGAACTTCA
>CALBPU010000068.1 GCA_937899395.1 uncultured Fretibacterium sp. | reverse complement strand
CGCCCGAGGTCGTTATTAGCAGCGTTACCGTTTGAACCGAGATAATTTGCGTTGGCTATGAAAATCTGGTCAACGATATTATAAAGCGCAGCTACCAATAACGAAATAATTAACGGTACTGCGAAACGTATCATTAACTTTCCTACAGGTTCACGTTCAAGAAAAATATTTGCATTTTCAGTCAAAATTTATAACACCTTCATTCAAAATTTTAAGCACAAAAAATACGTAAGCCCTTTATTGCTCGGACTTACGCATTTAATGCCGCTCAGCAAATTTATTATAACACTATACTTTGAGTAGTTAGGTGGTATAATTTTCACATCAAAATTTTAATTATTCAGGAGGCAATATCAATGAAAAAATTTTTCGCATTATTCGTTACGGCTTGTATAGCAGTTGCTATGTTAGCTTCGTTTGCTTCTGCTGAAACTTACACCGAAACAGTCAGAGGCATGTTTGACGGTTTAACTGTTGAGACAACACTCAATGACGGAAAAATTGAAAACGTCGTCGTGAAATCTCACAATGAAACCGACACAGGTATTCCGGGAGTAGAACTTCTTCCGAAACAAATCGTTGAAGCTCAATCAATCGGAATTGACGGTATAAGCGGTGCAACAATGACTTCAAACGGAATTAAAGCAGCCGTTGAAGCAGCACTCAAAAAAGCAGGCTATGATGTTTCAAAATATCAGGCCAAAAGCGCTCCCAAAAAAGACTGGTCATATTTCCCTGTAATGGGTTCGTTCGCAGTTCCTGAAAAATGGGACGAGACTTATGATGTCGTTGTAGTCGGAGCAGGTTTTGCAGGAATGGCAGCGGCTTATTCAGCGGCTGAAGCAGGAGCTAAAACTGCCCTCATCGAAAAACTTTCAACAACAGGCGGAAACAGTGCTACAAATGGCGGTCAATATGCAGCTTACACTTCAAAACTTGCAGCAGCTCTTCAGAAAAAATACAACCTTGTTCCCGATACTGCGGCAAAACACATTGAAGACACCATGAACGGCGGCGACTTAATGAGCCGTAAAGAGCTTGTTGAAGAGATGGTTTACGGTTCACCGTATTATTTCAATTTATTAATTGATAACGGCCTTGAAATCAGAGATACCCTTGCAAGACCGGGCGGACATTACGGTTATCGTACATATGTTACAAAGGAACAGGTTGGAGCAGATATTACGAATATTCAGCGCAAAATGCTTGACAAACAGGGCAAAGTGAAACTTGAGCTTCAAACAAAAATGGTTGAAGTTTACCGTACACGTGATGAAGGCAACAAAGTTGTAGGTATTCGTGTTGCTGATGATAACGGTTACAAAACCATTAAAGCTGAAAAAGGCGTTATCTTAGCAACAGGCGGTTTCTCATCGAACATCAAAATGCGCGAAACTCAAGTTCCTTATCTTACTGCCGACATTCCTACAACAAACATCAGAGCAGCTTCAACAGGTGAAGGAATTTATTTAGCTCAGGCAATCGGAGCTAACACAATGCAGATGAGCAACATTCAGCGTTATCCTTGGGCTGATCCTAACACGGGCGTTCTTGATAAATATGCTGTATGGCCGTTCACAGGCCCTTCATATGGAGTTTTCTATGTTGACTGGCAGGGCAAACGTTACGTCAATGAAGGCGACAGAAGAGATGTTTGTGCAAATGCAGCGGCTAATTCAGGTTTCATTTCAACTTATGCAATCTTCACCGAACCTGTAGTAACTTTCACAACGAAGAAAGAAATTGATGAAGGCGTTGCAGACGGAAGAGTTTTGAAAGCCGATACTCTTGAAGAACTCGCCGAAAAAATTAACGCATTCCCGATTAAAGGACAGTATCCGAAAGTTACAGCCGAAAATTTGAAGGACACCGTTGCAAAACACAACAGCTACATTGATAAAGGCGTTGATCCTGATTTCGGAAAAGTCATGGCCGCAACAATGGTAAAGATTGAGGAAGGCCCGTATTACGCAATCCCTCAATATCCTTCAGTACACCACACAATGGGCGGACTTGTAATTACGACAAAAACAGAAGTTGTTGACATCTTCGGAAATGTAATTCCCGGACTTTATGCGGCAGGAGAAGTTACAGGCGGTGTTCACGGTACAAACCGTCTCGGTTCAAACGCTGACGCAGACAGTTGCACACTTGGATTTATTTCAGGTTACGTAGCAGCTACAGGAGAATTACCGACATTTATGTTCGACGAAAAAGCAAACTCAGGAAATTAATAATTATTTTGAGATTTCGAGAAAGAGTCGTGTGGAAAAAATCCATGCGGCTCTTTTGTTTTTAAGGAGGAAAATTTTATGAAGTTCACAAAAATGCACGGCTGCGGAAATGATTATATTTATGTCAACGCTTTCACTGAAAAAATTGACAATCCCGAAAAATTAGCCGTAAAAATTTCAGACAGACATTTCGGAATAGGTTCAGACGGATTAATTTTGATTTTACCTTCACAAAATGCTGATGCTTTCATGCAGTTATATAACGCTGACGGCTCAAAAGGCTCAATGTGTGGCAACGGCATAAGATGTGTAGCAAAATATATTTATGATAAAGGGCTTATTCCTTCAGACAGACATAAAACTTTCATTGAAACTCCCGCAGGCATTAAAGAAATTTCGCTCGACATTCAAAACGGTAAAGTTAAAAACGCTACTGTTGATATGGGCATCGCAAAACTCGACGGAGAACTTCCAGAGGCCATTAATATTAACGGAATGGATTTGAAATTTATCGGAGTTGACGTAGGAAATGATCATGCCGTATATTTTGTTGAAGACAATCCCGCAATTAAAGACATAATGACATGGCCTGATTCAAAATTTGCTGTTGAGGGAAAATATTTTGAAACTCATTCAAGATTTCTCAGACGTGTTAATTCGGAGTTCATTGAAATAATTTCGCATGATGAAATTAACATGAGGGTCTTTGAGCGTGGCAGCGGTGAAACAATGGCTTGCGGTACAGGAGCAACTGCTTCAGCTTTTGCAGGTTTTATTTCTGGAAAATTAAATAATAATGTCCTTGTTCATTTAAGAGGCGGAGACTTGATGATAAAAATTGAGCCTGATTATAAATGTTATATGACAGGTGAAGCTGTTGAAGTTTTTTCGGGCGAAATTTAACATAGTGTATAATGTACGAAGATTTTTACAATTTTAAGGAGTGTTTTATATTGAGTAACATTATGGACACTATCATGCACTACAACGGAATAGTCAACAGCTTCGTTTGGGGTGCACCCGTTTTAATACTCCTCGTCGGTACAGGAGTTTATTTGACGCTCTTACTTGGGCTTCCTCAGTTCAGATATTTCTTTGACGCAATGTCGGAAGTATTCAGCTTCAGGAAAAAATCTGATGAGGATAAATCGATTTCATCATTTGCAGCAATGGCTACGGCAATGGCAGCAACAGTCGGTACAGGTAACGTAGCAGGTGTCGCAACCGCTTTGCATTTAGGCGGGCCCGGAGCAATGGTCTGGATGTTAATTTCAGCGATTTTCGGAATGTGTACAAAATTTGCTGAAGTTACACTTGCCGTTCATTACAGACAAAAAGATGCTCACGGAGATTGGCGCGGAGGCACAATGTATATCCTCGAAAAAGGTGCGGGTGAAGTTCTTGGTAGAGGCGGAGCATTCTTTGGAAAATTATTAGCAATTTTGTTTGCATTGTTTGCATTCCTTGCTTCATTCGGAATTGGTGCGGCAACTCAGGCTAACTCGGCTGCAGAAGCTATGTCTATGGGGTGGGGAGTTAATCACCTTTATAGCGGAATTGTTATGGCGGTTCTTGTAGCACTTGTTATTATTGGAGGATTAAAGAGCCTTTCAACCGTTACTACATATATCGTACCTTTTATGGCAATTTTCTATATTGCAGGTTCAGTATATGTTCTCGTAACAAACGCTTCAGCAATTCCCGGAGCAGTTTCTCAAGCTGTTCATCTTGCATTCAATGATCCTCTTGAAACTTTACCCGGAGCATTAGCAGGCTGGGGAGTTAAAGAGGCAGTTCAAAGAGGTATAGCAAGAGGCGTATTCTCCAACGAAGCCGGTATGGGATCAGCCCCTATGGTTCACGCAACAGCAAACGTTGAACACCCCGTTCAGCAGGGTTTCTACGGAATTTTTGAAGTTTTCATGGATACAATCGTTATTTGTATGATGACGGCACTTGTAGTCATGGTAACAGGAACTCTCACAGGCTCACCTGATTTAACGGGCGCACAACTTACACTCAAGGCATTTGAAAACGCTCTCGGAGCACCGGGAAAATATATTTTGTCGATTGGCCTTTTACTTTTTGCATTCACAACAATTTTAGGCTGGTATTGGTACGCTGAAACGGCAATAACATATTTATTCGGACTTTGGACAAAACCTATTATGAAAATTCTCTGGATAGCCATGATTTTAATCGGAGCTGCCGGCGGCCAGTTCATCGGAGCAGAAGGAAATCAATTCCTTAATAACATCTGGGACATTTCGGACACTCTGAACGGATTAATGGCGTTACCGAACTTAATCGGATTATTAATTCTCTCAGCTACATTAAAGAGAATTGTTGATGATTATGATGAGAGATTCGGAACACCTGCTGACAGAGTTTTATCGCCTGCACAGAAAGTTTTGGTTTCAAAAGCTCAGTTTATAGTTCTTGGAGCAATAGCAGTTGCAATGGGAATGGTATCGTTCTTTATTATGACGAGATTTTTCGCGACGTTCGCAATCGTTCTCGGACTTGTTGTAGCATATAAGAGACAGACACTTTTAGGATTTATTTCAGTAATTCTCGGAGTTGCTGCAATAGCAATATAAAAATGTAAATTTTTTCGCCTCTCTTGTTTTTACAGGAGGGGCATTTTTTGTGAAAGGAATTAATTTTGATGTTGAAAAAGATTTTTTCATTTGTTTTGTTGTCATTATTATTTTGCGTTCCTTGTGAAGCCGTTAATAATCCCGACCATGATATTTATGTCATTTATACTAACGATGTTCATTGCGGAATTGAAGGAGACATCGGTTATGCAGGCGTTGAATATTTCAAGAACGAAGCGAAAAAAATAACTCCTTATGTAACTTTAGTTGATGCAGGAGACTGGGCGCAAGGCGAAACAATCGTCACAATCTCTAACGGCCGTTACTTTTGGAAATAATGAACGCTTTGAATTATGATTTTGCGGTACCCGGAAATCATGAATTTGATTACGGCTGGAGCCAGTTTGAAAATTTCGTTAAAAATCTCAAATGCGGTTTATATTCATGTAACATCAAAGATCTTAGAACAGGTGAACTTGTTTTGAAGCCGTATAAAATTTTTGAGTACGGAAAAGTTAAAGTGGCTTTTGTAGGAGCAACTACCCCCGATTCAGGCGTTAAAACAAATCCGTCAACTTTTATGCCCCCCGGCGTGAACACTCGCGACTTTAATCGTGAGATGAAACGCCGTTTCTGATTTGACATGAGTTAAAAATTTGCTAATCTGTTTTTGAAGGAGGTGAAAGAAATGTATTTGACGA
>CALBPU010000067.1 GCA_937899395.1 uncultured Fretibacterium sp. | reverse complement strand
AAATTATTTATTTTAATTTTAGAAATTATTTATAATAATATTAATATTCTTAATAATTTCTTAAATTAAAATAAATAATTTACTCTAATTCTTTATATTATAAATAATTAAATATAACCATATACCTTAATGACAAAATAAAATAATTTTTATCCAAGTTCATAGAAAAATAATACAACAATATATAAAACTTTAAATCTATATTTAATAGCTATTTTATAAAAAGCAGCACATAAAAAAGACATAAACAATTCAACAAGTATTGACATTAAAAAAGAAACAAAACTATCAGTCAACCAACTTATTTGTGTATTTTTATAAACTTCACAAAAGGCTGTTATATAATATAAAAAAAATAATAAAAATATTAAGTCAATAAAAATATAACTTATGATTTTGATCTTTAAATTTCTATATATTACATTAAGTTCTTCATATATTTTTATTATAGCTTCTTCCTTAACTTTATATTTTCTATCTTTTCTCATATGCTTTTCTTGTTCTCTAAATACATTCTCTATAGATTCTTTTGAACTAATTAAATAATTCATAAGTTTAACCAAAATATAACTAGCAATTGTTGAAACAATATCAATTGTCAAATTATTTACTAATGTAAATAGAAATAAATTATTTCCTTGATAATGATATCTATCAGATATATTTTGATTTAAATAAAAAAAAGCATTTAAAGCTAAATCACATGTATAACTAAATATAAATAAAGAAAATCTTAAAGATTGTACTTCAAGAGGAGTTCTAAAAATAAAAGTATTAATGACATTTTCTGTTGATAATATGCATATATAATATATCCTCCAAAAAGACCTTTTTTCAAAATTTATTGCAGTATCATAATCATAATTATTTAAAATATATAATGATTCAGGTGGGTCATTATTGTCTTCGTTATTTGCATCTATTTGTATAAGATTATAATATCCTGGACATTTCTCAACTTTCTCTTTTTCCTCAATTTCTTCTTTATGAGTATATATTTTATTCTTATTATTCATTTTTGTTTCTAATCCAGAAGTAATAAAATGCTTATTATAATTATTAAATTTATCAATTGATTTATATGATATTTTATTCTCATAATTATAATATTTATTTGTATAATTTACTATCATAACTGGATTTTTTATTCTAATTTTTTTTTCTATTTTATTCTTCCTTTTCTTTTTCCTTTTAGGCTTATATATATTTTCAACACCTTTTTTCATTTTATTCTCACGATTTTCTTTTAAAAAATTATTATTTGAAGAAGAAATATATACTTCTCCTTGTCGACTTTCAATATTAGTTTTAGATTTTACTTTTTTACTTTTTCTTAATGGAGGAGAAGGACTTATTTTTACTATATAATTATTCTTTCTCATTTCTTGGAATACATATATTTTAATTGATTTTATACCAAATATAAAATATATAACGAATAATATAATATTGCAGAAAATTAAACATATAAATATCCAAAATCCAACATTTTTTTTATAGTTTAGATTAAAAACAAGATTATAACAAAGTATAACTCCAAAATTAGAATCTTTAAAAGAATCCACAATTATTGTACTAAAAACAGGCTCAGATATTTGAACATTTATTTCAGTTTTTATATTACAAGAGCAAGTAACAGTCATTAAATCAATATTAATTTGATCATATTCACATCCATTGTCACATAAAGAATAATTTTGATATATATCTAATACTCTGTCTTTCAATATAATATCAGAATCATTATCAGAATATGGATGACATATATCATTAAAAAAAGAATCTTTATCATTAAATATATCAATACCTAAATCTGAAAATTTAGATATCTGAGTTTTATTAATAAAAGTTGGATCTTTAATCTCATAATTTATTTTTATTTTAACATCTTTACAATAAGATAAATTCAATTTAGATTTTTGTGAATTATATATTTCATATTCTACTTGATTTGTTAAAGCATTTTCATTCAATTTATCTATTTCTATCTGTAATATTGTTATTGTTTCATTATCTGATATATTATACTTTTTTCTTAAAATTTGTTCACATATAGAAAATTCTACATATGTTGAATTAAAAGTATCAATAAGATTAACTGGAGATATTCTAATATTATAATCATCTCCATCTATTTCATATTTTTTTCCTATTTCTATAGAATCAATAAGATTATCCAAATCTATTTCTTCTTTCTTTTTCTTTGTTTTTCCTTTTATAATATCTCCTTGCTCAAAAAAATCTATCTCATTATCAATACTTGAAATTACAGAACTCATTAAAGGAATTTTATTTAAAATAGTAGTTATTACTGATGATTCTTTATTTATATTTGTTGTTATCAATGATGATTCTTTATTTATAATTGTTGATACTAATGTTGATTGTTTATCTATAATTGATGATATCATTGAAGATTTATAAATAGTACTAGATATCATTGAAGAAGATTTTTTAATTATTGATGTTGAGCTTAAATTAGATTCTGAAATAGGTACTGAATTTAATATTGTTTTTAAAGGAGAGCTAATATCTTTAACAGTAACCTCACATTCATCATTAATATTATTTATTCTAAATGTATCTCCTGTATTAAATGAACAATCAGTTAAAATAGAATATTGATTTTCATTTTTATTATATAATAAAGTAGAAGTGTATAATTGATAACAATTAATATATATGTTTATAGAACAACTTCCTTCAGAATTAAAATCTTTTATATTATATTCATTATCTAAAATCTTATAATTTATTTTTGTGCTTGAAGGATAACAATAAATTAAATGCTCTTCATTTATATATTTTAGTCCCCTATTAAATTGATAGAAATCACATCCTTCAAAATATGTTGTTATATCACTCCATTCTTTTAAAATAGAATAATATTTTAAACATTGGAAATTTCCATTATTTAAAAAGCATATTAAACTTATTTCTTTATTTGGACCATAATCAATTGTTATTAAAGAAGAAATAAAATTTATTTCTTTTTTATTTATCTCAATTAATGTAAAATTATTTTCTTGTTCGAAAGAAATTGAATTCATACAATAATTATCTGAAGTGATTAAAAAACAATATAAAATATTCTGTTTTATATCAGAATTCATTAATTTACATGATAAACTTCTTAAAGAAATAGTTCCTATATGATCATCATCATATTTTACAACTTGCAAATTTTGATATATTATTTTAGAATCTTCTATTTTATTAATATTAATCTCATGCAATGTTAAAGATATCTTCAAATTATCATTAATATAACAAATAATAAAAGATTTTTTTGAATCTTTTGTTATATAAGGAATCATTTCTATATGTTGTTCATGTAATTCCGATAATATTATATTACCAAATGAAAAACTGGCATCTTTTGATAAAATATAAATATATTCATTTATTCTGCAAATAATATAGCCTCCGTCATCTGAAGAAAATTGATTGACAGTAATAAATTCTAAAGTTTTTTCTGCGCTGATGATATTACAAGATACTATTAAATATTGGCTATCTGTTTCTATATTATATTTTATTATTCCAATATCAGTGACTAATAATATATCATTAGATAGAATATTAAAAGCTTTGAAAGAAAACCAAAAGAAAATGAAAGAGTTTTATAGCACTCTACATGAGGCTCTTGAAGACGATGACGTTTTCCCATTCAGACGAACAAAGTATGTACTTGATATTTCAAAGTTTGTTTTTGATGATAAACTTTCAGGTCTTGATTCTAAAGATTATGAGCCAACGTTTAAAAACTATACGACTTATCTTTCTGAAGAATTAGATCAGTTAAAGTACACTGTTTCAAACATGACAGAAAAATACTTTGAAAGTTTTAAACTTCATTCTTCTATCGAAAATCTTACAAACTATTTGAAAGAAAGCGATATGCTTGGTTCTGCAGGGTTTACTATTCTTCCTGAAGCGAAAGATATTCATATTCTTGATGTAGTAGAAGATACTACTTGCGAAGAGTTTATGGATTATCTTAAAGCTTTCAGTGATAACACTAAGAGTTTTTCAAAGAATATTTACAACACAATTAAAGCTCTTTCAAAGGCTACTGTAGATGCTGCAGGTAAAGCTGATGCTTACTTTAAAAAGAGTTATGCTATTCTTGAAGAACTTAAAAAACCTTACGAAGAAAAAGAAAACATTATTGATAGTACCCCTAAAAAAGGGAAAGATTTAGGACGATGGTGTCACTTTTCAAACACTAACATACTGAAAATGCCGGAGATTATAAATTTCTACCGGCATTTGCAATCCTAACTAATTTAGTACAAATAGAGAACACTGCTAAAATTCTGGGGCAATCTCGTTGATACGCCTTATCATGTCCTTATCAATATGATTGGCATAGCGCGTAGTCATTTGCAAATCGCTGTGACCTGCTGCTTGCATTACATCCAAATTGGAGACACCAGCTAATAGCAGATTATTGATACCACTATCACGAAGCGAATACAACTGATATGCTTTGGGCAGTTTGAGCGCATTGCGCATACGTTCCCATATCGTTGTAAACGTATGAGAAGCTACGGGAACCTTTCCGGGCTTCCAACTGGCACTGGCAAATAAGTAGTCATCTGGCTTAGCTCCCTGTACGTGCGCACGTAGTAGAGACACTAAGTCATCGTCCAATCGGCTATTACGTGCCTTACCATTCTTAGTCTGAGTGCAATGCATCTCTATACAATGTTCTTCAAAGTTGATTTGCTCCACTTTGACGCGAGTGATTTCAACAGGGCGGAGTAGAGACTTATAGACCAACTGCATAACAATGATGAATGTTGGGTTATGCTCCTTAAAATATGCTACAATCTTATCTCTATCTGCCTTCGGAATGATAGTTCGCTCTTTGCCATGCTCCTTCTTCGGCTTTAACTTCTCGAACGGATTGACACGGACATAACTCTTTTCTATCGCCCAACTAAACAGAGCACGGGCTAACTTGATATTATTATTGTACGTGCGTGGACTAACGTGTTCCTCATTGATCTTCTTGCGAACCAATTTCTTGCCCTTTGAGTTATTGCCAGCCTGCACGAACTCCATATACAAATTCGCATGCACTTGTGTAAATAGGGAGGCTGTCATGTTGGGGTAGTTCTTATGAAGCCACTGCTTGAACTGCTTGCAGAAGCAACTATAACTGCGCATAGTTGTTGGCGATAGTTCTTGCTTACGGTCTGACTCATACAAGTCAATAACCTGTTCAAGTGGCGTATAGTAACGCACGTTATCCCCTGGCGCATTGATAGAAGCGTCAGCACCTAAACTTGGATAAGGTTGTTGCAGATTGATGAAACCAGCGGCAAGCTGATTGTTGATTTGGAGAATCATTGCATTCGTCTGCAATTTGAACTCAGTGAGATTCTTGCAGCGTTTGCGTTCGCGGTTCATCATCAGACGGACACGCTCAAATTCATTGAGAATAGGATTGAGTTTGTAATACTCGATGTACCAGCCTTTGGCGTTGTGTTTGAGTTCTGCGGGAACATATTTCCTAAGAGCTCCAAAATTTTGTTGTAACATATGCGTTTTTTTTCTACCGCCAATCGTTGCTGACTGGCGGCAGAAAAAAAAGCATTGATTTTCTATTAACGGCAAATGACTTTCATTGTTCGTGAAAGTCATTTGGGCAGATTTTGGGTCGATTTTTTCGCGTCCCCCTCGTAACACGCTTATTATCAACCAATGAGCCAC
>CALBPU010000066.1 GCA_937899395.1 uncultured Fretibacterium sp. | reverse complement strand
TTAATCGTTATCAGTGTTTATCCGGTGGTTGTAAAGCCGGATATTATTAAAAAATCTCATGGAGCTATTATTGCCTTTGTCGGTTTAATATTTTTAGCCAGAGGTTTTGTTGATGTTGGAAACAGCATAACAAATTTGTACAGTCCGATTTTTACATATTTTGATTTTCCGATAAAAAATGATTAGGGAGATTGTAAAATGAGAAAAATTTTATTTGCGTTTGTTTTAGTTGGATTTGTATTTTCAGGAATGGCATTTGCCGCGAAATCTGACGAAATAATTGATGATGCTTTATCAATGATTAACGAAATCTCAACACAAGATGACGTTTCGAGAATGGCTAAAACTCTCAAAACTTCCTACGCAATAGCTCTTGTGCCGTCAATGGTTAAAGCAGGATTTTTGTTAGGAGGAGAATATGGTGAGGGTTTAATCCTCAGACGTGAAAAGGGTAAATGGTATGGCCCGAGTTTTTATAACATCGGCGGAGGGTCATTCGGGCTTCAGCTTGGTGCTCAGAAAATTTCGCTTTTACTCGCAGTCATTAACGAAAAGGGAGTACGGGCTTTTATGAGCAGTAAAACGAAACTCGGAGGAGATGTAGGAGTAGCTGCCGGTCCGGTTGGAAGACGTGCTGAAGCTGCAACGGACGCTCAAGCAAAAGCATCGATTTACAGTTATTCAATGTCAAAAGGATTATTTGCAGGAGTATCACTTGAAGGTTCAGTGATAAGTATCAGTGTGAAACGTAACTCGGAATATTGGGGAAGTAACATTGCAGCCTCTGAAGCTCTCGAAAGACCTGCAAACAAGAAAAATATTCAGCCGTTATTAAAAGCCTTAAACGAATTAATCAAAAAAGCGAAATAAAATTGCTAAAAATTTCACACCTTGATGAATGCACGGAATTATTAGGGCCTTTTAAGCGTTTTGTAATATGGGTTCACGGTTGCTGTTTTGATTGCGAAGGTTGTATGGCTCTTAACACGAGGTTCGGAGATTATGAAGAGATCTCAGAAGCTGAACTTGCCGAAAAAATTATAAAGAGCGATACTGAAGGAATTACAATCAGCGGCGGTGAACCTTTTTTACAGGCTCAAGAATTGGTGAAACTTATTCATGAGGTCAAAAAAATTCGAGATATAGGAGTGATTTTATATTCAGGTTTTACGATTGAGGAGTTGAAAGAGCGTTCAGAGTATGAAGAATTATTATTATGTTCTGACATAATAATTGACGGAAGGTATATAAAAGAACTTGATGACGAACGGGCATATATAGGTTCATCGAATCAAAGGCTTCATTTGATGACTGAGCGATACAAGAATATAGTGCCTGAATATTATTCATCGTATAAACGAAAAGCAGAGATAAAAATTCAACAAGGGAAACTGACATTAACAGGAGTACCTTCAAAGGAGACTCTGGAAATATGGCAGAAATTAAAAGGGAAATTTTTATGTTAAAATGGGACTTTATATATTTATAAAACAAAGAATAGATTTTATCCGAATTAAAATAGCCTTCAGGAAAAATAATAAACATAATTCTGTTGTAGCTTTGAACCCGTTTCCTCTTGAAGTTATTAACACTATAGGAAGACACACTTACGGAGGATTATTTGTTGTTGCAGATAACACGAGAAGCAAATTAACAATAGGGAATTTTTGTGCAATAGCTCCTGATGTTAGATTTATTTTATCAGGAGAACACGACATTAATAATATTTCGACATTCCCGTTTAAGAGACAAATTGCGACAGGGGAATGAAGCATTATCGAAGGGTGATATTATTGTTGAAGATGATGTTTGGATCGGTCAGGGAGCTACGATAATGTCAGGAGTTCACATAGGTCAAGGAGCTGTTATTGGAGCTGGTTCAATCGTTAATAAAGACATCGAAGCATATTCCGTTGTAGCTGGAGTACCTGCAAAATTAATAAAAATGAGATTTCCTCCTAATATTATTACGAAATTGCTTGAAATTGATTATTCTAATTTAACCGATGAAATGATTAAAACACATATTAAAGAACTATATTCAAACTTAAATAATATTAACGAACAAGAAATCGAAAAAATATTAGGTTGGCTTCCTAAAAAAAAATTAAACGTGATACTAAAATGAGACTGAATAGATATGCCCATAATATAATGAGGTATATAAAGTGAAAATTTAACCATTTTTGCTATAGATAACTTGGGGGGGGGGGTACAGGGGATAAAAATCG
>CALBPU010000065.1 GCA_937899395.1 uncultured Fretibacterium sp. | reverse complement strand
GTTGAAGCGCCTAAAGCAGTGAAGAAAACGGGAACAAATGATACTGAAATTGCACTGGCTGTTGCTGTTGCAGTTTCTCAAAAGTAATACAATTTATAAGAGGAAAATAAAATGAAACAAATTAAAGTCATGGATACATCCTTTAGGGATGGTTTCCAATCGGTTTACGGAGCAAGGGTATTTGTGGATTTCGCTCATACTCCCTCAGCTTTACGGAGCGTTTTGGGAGTCATTCGCAAGCTCTCAGGCAATAAACGTAGAATCGTGTCAATGTTCGGTCATGGTGGGGGACGCTATCAGCAGAACCGCCCGGAATTAGGCAAGGCAGCTTCAGAATTTGCCAACGAGATAATAATCACCTCCGACAATGCAAGAGATGAAGACCCCGCCGACATCGCAAAGGCAATCGCAAACGGAGCAACCATCCCCCACAAAACAATCACTGATAGACCTGAAGCCGTGAAATTTGCACTGGACAACCTCAAGCCCGGCGATATTCTCGTCATTACGGGTAAAGGCCCGGAGAAATTCATCACCATTAAGGACAAAAAAATACCGTTCAACGATGCCGAAGCCGTCAAAGCATGGAGGGACTCCCACGAATGAATATGACACTGCAAGAGCTGTTTGACGATGTCCCCGAAAATTTTGCGGGCATGGAATTTCCGAATCACCTCGCAACCGACAGCAGAGACGTTATACCCGGCGGGGCGTTTGTCGCGCTTGAAGGTGAAAAGACTGACGGACATAAATATATCCCGCAAGCTGTGAATAATGGAGCAGGACTCGTAATCGTCCGCAAAGGCAAAAATCCTGGCAACCTCTCAATACCCGTAATCGAGCTTGAGAACCCTGAACGCGATTTAGCCTCTACAGCCTCGCGCAAGCTCAAAGCTCATAACCTCACCGACATAATCGCCATCACAGGCAGCGTAGGCAAAACCACAACACGCGCCGCCCTCCAAAAAGTATTATCGCCAAAATTCAACCTTCATGCCCCAGAACGCAGCTTCAATACCCTCATAGGTTGCACAGCCACAATTATGGCCATGCCAAAAGAATCTCAAATACTCATCCTCGAATTTGGCGCGAACAAGCCCGGCGAAATCCGCGAGCTTACAGAGTATTTCCCGCCATCAATCGCAATCTTGACGGCTGTAGCTCCTGTACATCTTGAGGGATTCGGGAGTGTTGAAGGAGTTTTGCGCGAGAAAATAGAAATCACACATTCAGCCAGCATACGCAAGATTATCTTCAACAATGACAACGAATATTTGAATGAGGCTTTCAAGTATGTCGTGAAATCTATGGGAGTCGGCGAGCATAAAGACTCCGATTTCGTGATAAGTCATGACACTTCAGAATATAAAATTCCGTCATTATCATTCGTAATTGCTCACAGACCTACTCAGGAAATCGCACGCTTCACCGCAAATATATGGGGAAAACATAACGCCCTTCCTTTAGCACTCGCAGCAGCAGTCGGCCATGAACTCGGTTTAACTTTACAGAAATGTTCAGAGGCAATTAAAGATTTTGAAGCAATGCCGGGACGCGGGAAAATCATAATGCTTGATGACGAAAAATTTGTCGTAGATGATTCATATAACGCTAATCCTGCCTCAATGAAAGCATCATTGGAAACTTTTGCGGAAGTTAAAATTTCAGGTGAAAAAATAGCCGTTCTCGGTGAAATGCGTGAATTAGGCGAAAATGCCGTAGAATATCACAAAAATCTTGAACAGCTCTTTGAAGGAATTGACCATGTAATTTTAACGGGAGATATTTGGGCTAAAGCAGTTGAGAAAAAATACATTTTCGTTAAAACATGGCAAGAAGCTCTTGAGGCTCTGAAAAAAATTATGAATGAAAATAATTGGCAGGGCATTTTGATTAAAGGCTCACATAGTATCGGACTTGAAAATATTGTGAAGGATTTAACGGAATAATGACGAAATTTTTAACGGGAGTTTTATTTTTTTCGCTGTCATTAATTTTGCAGTATATATGGATTAAAATTCAGCGGAAAATTCATTTAACCCAGCAGCAAAAATCTTACGGAGTTAATATTGAGGTCGAAATAAAATCCAAAACTCCTTCAATGGGAGGCGTAATTTTTATAGTACTTGGAATTTTCGCCATCATTATAAATTTTTCAAAGGAAACTTTAATATTCTGGAGCCTGCCTATTTTAAGCGGCCTTGTAGGATTTATTGACGATTGGTTAAAATTTACTTCACATTCAAGCGAGGGTTTTAAGAGCCTCTCGAAATTGAAAATGCAATTAATAATTTGCGGAATATGGGTATTAACAATTTTCTTCACAGGGCAATTAGGAATATGGCCGGGAATTTTTGAAGGCTGGTGGATAATCTCGATACCTTTGACATTTTTAATAACTGCCGGAACGATTAATGCCGTGAATATTACAGACGGTCTTGACGGATTAGCTGCGGGAAATTTTTTGATTTCGTTGGCAATACTTTTGTTATTAATTCCGCTAAATGAAATGAACTCCGAAATTTTAACCGAATTATTTTTCATGGTATCGGGATTTTTATTTTTCAACGTAAGACCGGCAAAAACTTTTATGGGTGATACAGGCTCGCATTTTCTCGGAGGGGCATTAGCTGCTCTATGTGTAATTAATTCCCGAACACTTGCAATAATTCCTTCAGGATTTATATTTATAGTTGAGATGTTAAGCTCGGCTGTTCAGATTTTTACGATTCGGAAATTCAACAAAAAAATTTTTCTCATGGCACCGTTACATCATCACTTCCAGAAAAAAGGAATGGACGAGACAGCAGTTACGATTAGATTTTATATTGCTCATGCTGTATTCGGTTTAATGCTTGCGTTAATTCTTTTGTAGCAAAAAACAAAAAAACAGGCTCCCCGACAAAACAAAATTTCGAGAAGCCTGTTCAAAATTTTTACCTTCGTTTTTGTTTCAGAGCAAATATCAAAACTCCTGCAAAAATTCCCAATCCTAAAGAGTTACAGCTTCCACCGCTGCTGCCGCCTTCTTCAGATGATGATGAATTATTATTTTGCTGTGATGTTCCACCTGAAGATTGCTTTGACGAAGTTTTCTCAGCAGCCCACATTGTCCCGTAGATTGCGTCATCTTCAACACCGTCAGGAATAACTAAGACACCCGAAATAATTTGAGGCCCTTTGTAATTTGTTGAAGAGTCTTGAAGCCCTGTTGAATTTTCGTAATCGGCATTAGCTATTGCTGCACCGAGAATAATTCTGACACCTTTTCCGTTATCAATCGATTCAAATTTTAACGCACCGCATGAAATTGCTTCGTCAATATCAACGTTACCGCCTTCACCGATTACAACATAAGCTCCGTTTGAACCTTGAAATTCGATTCTGATAACATTAAACAATTCTTTAGCGAATTTTGAATCAAGTTTAACGCCCGAAGCATTATGTCCGATTAATTTTTCAAGCTCTGCACCTGAATAATCAAACGGGAAAACTAACGAAACTAAATTTGAATTTTGATTTTCAACGGAATAATTCACACGCATTGCAGCAGATTTTGAAGCCTTATAATTTTCGCTTGAAGCTGCATAATATGTCGAAACTTCAGTGTTTGAATCTGATACAACAGCGGAAGATAATATTGCCGATTCGCCCCAAGTATCTGCAAAAGCACTTTGGAATGATACGGACGATATTGCCGATGAATTATAACCGTAGCCGATATTATATTCGCTGAATTGATTTCTCATGGTTTTTATGTAACTTGAAACTTCGGAATTTGAATTTGGCGATACGTTCATGCTTCCTTCGTCCCATTCGACAACTTTAACACGTTTGCTGTCGGAATATGCGTTTCCGCCGTCATCAGTTCGGACTGTTTTAACGGTTATCGTTACATAAGCCTCACCTGTCGTAACTCTCAACGCCGTAATAACTCCTGTGTCAGCATTGACTGATACGATAGTCGGTTTATCGCTTTCCCATGTAACAGGCTCTTCACCTTTGCCTGAACCGCCGTAAACAGTTCTTCCGTTCGTGTAATAAACTTTCGAGATCAAAGCAGCAGATTGTCCGACACGTCTAAGCTCATTCGGTATTCCGCTCATTTGAACGTATGAAATTGTATAAGAATCATTTTCATCATCGCCGCCGTCATCTCTTGTGCCGTCAAAAAATACTGCTCCTATATCAAGTTTAGATTGGCTCGTTAAAATCCTTGATACTCCTCTTTCATCAATGTTAGGAAATCTGCTTCGAGCTGAATAAGGAATAACATTCGTAGCTCTTTCAGTAACGTCTAAAGTCTCTTCTTCCTTTAACATAATCGTTAAAAGGCGTTCCTGAGTTGTTAATGTTGAACCTACTACAGGAGGAACTGAGCTTGATCTCTCATTGACAGCAAGTTCGTTATCGGTGAAGAAAGTTTCTTTGCTCCAGTTTTTGCTCGGATACCCTGTAACGTCCGTTTCGTTTCTTGTAACGGATAAGAAATTCGTAACTCCGCTGCCCTGACCATAAACTCCGATACGGTTATAACCGCCTGATTCAATCGAGTCGTCAACCCATATATCATAAACTCCGCTGTTATTATTTCCGACTGCTAATGTTCCCGACAAAGTAACTTTTCCTGTTTTAACGTAAACACCGCCGCCTTTGTAAGCTGAATCGTTCATTGTGAAGGTGCAGAATGTTATAGCGGTTTGTTCGCAAGCTACAGCAAGTCCGCCGCCTCCTGATGCACTCGAACTTCCGTTAGCTATCGAGTTGTTAGTGAAGGTGCAGTTCTCTATAACGTTAGAAGCCGATTCTCCTACAACAGTTGTATCAAGATAAACTCCTCCGCCATACCCTGTGCCTGAAACAACGTTATTGTCAAACGTACAGCGTTTTATTGAAGCGGTGTTTGTTGCAATATGAAGTCCGCCGCCTGATTCACCTGCTGCACTGTTATACCTCAACATAGAAGTGATTATGCTGAAATGAGAATTTGAAGGTGAGCCTGAACTTTGGTCAAAATATACCGCTCCTCCGTGCTGGGCTGCTTGGTTTTCCTCGAAATAACACCCTTCAATCTCTAATGTCTCACCTTGAGCATAGAAAGCTCCGCCGTCATATCCGCTTTTATTATTCGTAAATGTCGATTGAGTTACGATTAAAGTTGAAGCATTCGTGAGCATTACACCGCCGCCGTTGCCTTTAGTGGTTGAGTTGGAATCAAAATATGAGTTCGTAACGGTTACATCGTTATTATTGCCGTAAACTGCTCCTCCGTCCTGATTTGAAACGTTGCCTGAGAAAATTGAGTTGATTAATCTCAGAGTACCGCTTGCATAAATAGCTCCTCCGCCATTATTGTTTTCTGTTCCCAGACTTTCGTTATCGGAGAAGTCCGCACTTTCAACAGTAATTTCTCCGTTGCCGTAAACTGCTCCTCCCTCAACTGTAGCAACATTTCCGCTGAAGGTTACATTATTCAAAGTCAATGAGCCTATAGCATAAATAGCTCCTCCGTGCTGGGCTGTCTGATTGCTGATTACAGAGCCGTTCCTTATCGTGAATCTTCCTGAACCTGAACTTGCAAAACCTCCTCCGACATTTGCT
This sequence comes from uncultured Fretibacterium sp., assembly GCA_937899395.1. Taxonomy (GTDB): domain Bacteria; phylum Synergistota; class Synergistia; order Synergistales; family Aminobacteriaceae; genus JAFUXM01. The sequence continues at coordinate 9,096 of CALBPU010000065.1, read as the reverse complement.
GTGTTCTTGTCAGTCATTGTGATACCGTCAAAAATAACGTCTGATGAAAGAGTATAAAATGCTCCGCCATAAACATAAGCCGTATTTCCCGTGAATGTGTAATCATACGAGCTGTCAATAGTTGCTGTTGATGAAGTTGAATCGCCGATGTAAATCGCACCGCCGTTACCAAGTGTATCATCGGTTGAATCAGTTCGTTGAGCTTGGTTGCTGTCAAACGTCAAAGTCCCTTGAGGAAGCTGAGAGCATGAACCTAACCATAATGCACCGCCGTTACCGTTCGTAACATAGTTTTCAGAGAAAATAACTTCATTAGTGAATGACAACGCAGATCTTGAAGCACTCGAATCAATATATATTGCACCGCCTGCCGATGAAGCTGAATTTGAACTGAATGTAACAGCATCTTTAGCATTGACAACAAAACGAGAGCTTGCGCCTGTGATATAAATTGCTCCGCCATATACAGCAGTGTTGCCGCTAATATCTGTTGAAGTTGTAATATTGACTGTTCCTCCTGCGATATAAACAGCTCCACCGGCATTTGAAGCAACGTTACCGTTTATTGAGCCGTAAATGTTAGCAGTTCCTCCTGCTACGTAAATTGCTCCTCCGTTTTCAGCGTTTGCTGTCGATTTATCGCCTTCAATGTTGGAATAAAGACGTAAATTTCCACCGTTTACATAAATTATTCCGCCATCATTAGCCTTATTACTTGAAAATGAAACATCGCTGCTTAATGTAACAGTACCGCTTGCAATATATAAAGCTCCTCCCTGATCAGCACTGCTTGAATTAAATGAAATTCCTTCGCTGAAAGTTGCACCGCCTAAAACATAAACAGCACCGCCTCTTGAAGCTTTGTTATTGTTTTCAAAGGTAACACCGCTGAATGTAGGGTTTGTAGATGATGATGAAACACCAACAGCACCGCCGTTAGTTCCAGCAGTATTGCCTGAGAAAGTGTTAGAGCCTGTGAAAGTTACGTTTGAGCCGCCTGCAATGTAAACAGCACCGCCGCCAGAAGTTGAAGTGTTGCCTGAAAATGAGCAACTGTCAAAATTAATTCCCGTACCTCCTGCGAGATAAACAGCTCCGCCATAATCAGCTTGGTTTGTCGTAAATCGGCATTTACTGAAAACTATATTATTTCCTCCTGATATTGTTACAGCACCGCCGTTTATATTTGCTGAAGATTTTATGTTTCGGAACGTAACATTATTGAAAGTCGCTGAAGCGATACTGTCAATTTGAATACCTGCGTTTGAACTGTTGCCGTTAATCGTTAATGAATTTAATGTGAAAGCAATTCCGGAATTATCCAACTTAAATTCTCTGTCATAACTCGTTGTTATAGTATTGCCTCCGCCGTTAATTACGATTGATTTAAGGCTGTAATTGCTGAGTGAAATTTCTCCTCCGAGTTCAGGATTGGAAAGCGTAATTGTAATATCCTGATAAATGCTTTCATCTTCCACCATATGATTTGTTCCGAATTTTCCCGACACATAATTGTTAGGGGTACTTGCAAATTCAAGAGCATTCTTAACCGACGTAAAGCTAATAGGAGTTACGATGTAATTTATGATTTCTGTTACATCTCCGCTCTCTTTTACTTCACCTGGTTTAATATCAAAACTTTCAACCGTGCTTACAGTAACAGTTGCTTCTCCGTAAGCACATGCCGAAAAACTTAATGCCAGCATAAAAGCCAGTGCGAATAAAATCTTTTTCATGTTAAGAAATTTATCTCCTCTCATATTTTTATTTTTTTCAGACCCCTCTGTCAGTTTCACTGACATCTCCCCTAACTTAGGGGCGACAAGAAAACTAGCCGTCCCTGATAAGGGAAGGGGAACCGCTTTAGCGGTGGAAGGGTTTTTTCTTCATTACAAACAATATTGCCATTAATGCCGCTGAAGCGTATAAACCTGTGTTACATGTTCCGCTGCTTGAGTCTCCGAGATTTTTATCGCCGTTTTCATTTCCGTTTGCCGAACTTGTTGTTGTGTTATCCTTGAAGCCTGCCGGAGCGACAAAGAACGTCATTTTCCATTTGTTATCTTTGTTTCCGTCTCTTATAACAATGTAGTCATTCTCTTGAGAAATCGCATGATCTTCAACAATGCTAAGTTCAGGTCTTACACCGTCTCTTGTTCCGTCCATTAACATCGCTATAAAGCTGACTGTAATTAAAGCTTTTGAATTATCCTGAGTATTTATTCCGCGTTCTTCATCATAAAAAACTTTTATTTGAGAATTTGCAACTCCGTAAGTCTGAAGCTGTTGAGTTAAGTTCCAAGGATTTAATTCTCCGTCATTTTCAGTCAAAAGGAAAATTTCATACTTATTAGCGAACATGTCCGTAATATCTCCCGTGTCATACCACTGTTGAATGAGTTCAGTGAGCCATTCGCTGTCATCAATGAGAGTTATAGGAATGTTGAACGTGATATGAAGAGGAAGAAGCCTTTCAACCTCTGAAGAACTGCCTGAAATATTTTGTTCAACCGTAAAGAAATTCGTTAAGGTTTTTATGCCGCGAGTATTTTCGTCCTGTTTTACAGCACTCGAATTAAACGACATACTTGCCGGAGGTTCAACAGTTCCCTTAGCATTCGTGATAGTCTTAACGTTATCGTAAAAATATTGACTGATAGTTCCGGGTCTGAAAGCTGTAATTTCAAACAAATTGAAATTTCCTCTGCTGGCTTTTTTGGTAACATCACCTAAACTTATTCCCGAAATTAATTTATGATTCAAAGTGAAATCATAAGGGCCTCCGCCGTAAGAAGAGTTTACAGGAGCAAGTCTCAAAGGAGTTTTGTTTTGTTCATTGACATCGTAACGTCTGTTGAAAACCGTAACAAGTCCCGGTGCTATATGGCTTGTAGCAGCAAGATTAAAATTTTCAGGAATATAATTCATTCCTTGACGGCGTTTTATGTCAAATTTCCAATAATCAGGCTCTGTTGTAAATGCTCCGAAATTTTCGCTTTGTTTATATCTGACTGAAGTGTGATTGGCTACTTCAGTTGTCAAATAAAAATATCTGTTGTCATTATCAACTATAAAAGTTGTATCAGGAACAAAAACCCATTGAGATTGATTATTTGTTGCCGATTTATCACCCGTCATATCCCAAGTATCACGATTATAAGCAACGATATTTCCGTTTTTTGATCTTGAATCTCTTAATGTATTTCTGATAATGAGAGGTTCATCTTTAGCAGTTCCCTTATTGACATTTGAAATCAAAAAAGGAACTTCGATTGTTTGTGAAGCGATTTTGTTGGGATTTTGATGAAAATAAAACGGCTGCACAACAGTATCATAAGTGTTTTGATTTCCGTTTCTTGCGATTGCAAATTTATATTGCTGCCATTCCGCTCCTAAATCTTCAGGTGAACCTTGAGGCTCTTTTGTGTCAACGTAAGTAATATTGTTATCATTAACAATGGTGTTGAACCCGAGATTAGGCGTGCTGACATCAAACGAAAGATCCTCAGCTTTGAAATTCATGTAAAATTCTCCGTAACCTTCCGCAAGAACAAGAAATAAAAGTCTTGGAACGCTGCTGCTGATAACTTCATCAGATTTTCCGCTGAGGATATTAACGACAGCATTATTTGGAGAAGAACTAAGGACATCGCTTGATACACTCACGGCTTCATCGTAATTTCCGCCGTATGTTTGGTCAACGTCATTGAGTACGACCCATTGAGAAGTATAGCCGTTGCCCATCAGGTCATCAAATTCGTAACCTGCATGGCCAACCCCATACGAGCAAAAAAACACAAACATAACTGTAAACATCAATAAAAAAATGCCTGCGGTTTTCCTAAAATATTTCAAAATTATAGCCTCCTAAAAATTTTTATAAATTAATTCGTATATATATTATATTATCTTTTTAACGTTCTCGTGTTCTTGATGTTCTGTGAGATCTCGCGCTCCTCCTTTCAGACCGTTCCGAAGTTCCTGTTCTCTCGGCTGTACGTGCTGAACGTCTCGAAGCTCTTGCAGCTCTTCTATCTTCTTCAGGTGATTTTTGAGGAATATTTTCGGGTTCTTCGGCGTTGAGTTCCTCATCAGTCGGAACATGTACAGGTTTGGGAGCAGGCGCAGGTTTCTTTTTGACAGGCTGCCACATTAAATCAGCCGTTAAAAGTGAAATACAGGTTAAAGGATTTTCAGAGGCGTAATGAGAGAAACACCCGATAATTTTTCGAGCGTAATCCGAATAATTTTTCTCATCAAGAATTAATCCTAACTCCGTTAAACCTACAACTGCAAAAGCATTTGCCGACGGAAGAGCGTTATCTTCTGCTGATTTCATTCGGGCAAAAATGTTCGGGGCATTTTCAGCAATTAAAAATAACCCGCCGTTCTTTTCGTCCCAAAATTTTTCGAGCATTTTATCCGCAATTATTTTCGCTGTGTTTAACCAATCGTTTAATTGTTTTTCACCTGCATTGAAATGTTTAGCTGCCTTGTAAAGTTCAATCAATCCCCATAAATAAAATGCGTAATCCTCAGCTATTGCATCTATATAAGCATGGCCGTCTATCCAATTCCTTCGCCAATTATTATTTTTATCGGGAAAATTTTTCTGAATGAATAATGCTGAACGTTCCGCAAGGTCTCTCCATTCGGGCTGCTCAAACGAAACTGAAGCATGAGCAAGCGCACCTATCATTAAACCGTTCCAACCCATTAAAATTTTGTTGTCGCTGTTTAACGGGTATCTTTTATCACGGGCTTCAAGCAAAATTTTTCGGCATTCATATAACCTTCTTCCTACTTCAGAGCCTCTTATGTTGTAACGTTTAGCGAGTTCGTTTACTGTTGAGGCTTCATATAAAATATTCCAGCTCATTTGAGAACCTGCAAGCTCGCTTCCGAAATTTCCGCTCGGTAATACAGCATAAGCAGCGCAAAATAATCCCGAATCACCTTCAGGCAAAATAGCTTTGATTTCGTTCTCGTTCCACAAGTAATAACGCCCTTCGCCCTCTTTAGTATCACCGCCTATAGCAGCTCTGAAACCTTGTGAATATGATGTGCCGTCGCAAAAATCCCTCGTTAAACAGAAAATTATGTCTTCAGCCATTAACCTGTGAAAAGAATTTTGCTGAAGCTCTTGAGACTTTGAAACCGTCAGCAATAACATCGCCTGATCGCATAACAATTTTTCAAAGTGAGGGACAAGCCATCTTTCATCAACTGCATAACGTGAAAATCCTCCGCCTAAATGATCGTGAATACCTCCTCGCCACATTCGGCGCAACGTTACATCGACCATTGTATAAGAATCAGCCTTATCACGTTTTGAAGCACTTGAATTTTCTTCAGCCTGTTTTATGAGGAATAATAATTTGTTAGTTTCGGGAAATTTAGGCGCTCTTCCAAAACCTCCCCACCTTACATTAAAAATTCTCCTCATGTCGTTAATGGCCTCAAAACTTTTCATCTTGCTAATTCTTCCGCCTGATTTATATTTGCTGCCTGAAATTATTTCAAAACGTTCTTTAACCATTTCCGAAAGATCGTTAGCTGACCTCTCAATATCTTCACGCTGAACTTTCCACAGCCATTTTATTCGAGGCATTAAATCCGTAATACCCGGCATTTGTCCCGTAGTTCGTCTCGGAAGCCATGTCGTACAAAAAAACGGTCTTCCGTCAGGCAGCAAAAATATATTCAAAGGCCAACCTGCACTACCGTTTTGAATTATGCAGACTTCCATGAACAAATTATCAAGTTCGGGGTGTTCCTCACGGTCAACAAGAACAGGAATGCAAGTGTCGTTAATGAAACCTGCGACTTCGACATTGTTAAAACAATCACGGTTCATAACTCCGCACCAATGTTCCGACGAATAACCTATCGACAAAAATATCGGCCTGTCCTCACGCTGAGCAATTTCAAAAGGCTCATTTCCCCACGCATACCAACCTACAGGATTATTAGCGTGCTGCAATAAATACGGGCTTGTTTCACTCCCTAAATGATTTACAGGAGTAAAAGATTTTTTCTCGGCTCTTATTGAAGCTGTCTCTTCGGAATATTCTCCGTATGCCGCAAGATAACCTAATTCGTTTATGAAATTATTTGATATTGGCATCAGCTTTTACAATTTCAGGAAGCTCGCTTAAATTATCAATGCTCTTCCATGCTCCGAGCAATTCAAATTCTTTTGCGCTGAAATTACCTTTCGTAATCCCTATACCTCGAACTTTCGAGCTTATTGCCGTTACAATGTCAATGTCAGCGTCTCCGACATAAACAGTGTCTTCAGCCTTTATATTCATGTGCTTTAACAGTTCGTTAATCATTGCCGGATTAGGTTTATAAGGTAAATTTCCGTAAGGCTCCTCAGCTCCGACAATTTCATCAAAATATTCAGCAATGCCCGAATTATTCATAGCGTTGCGAGGTCTTTCACGATTTGAAACAACAGCAAGTTTAACCCCCATTGCACGCAATTCTTTCATCGTAGGTACAGTATCATCGAACGGTTTTATTAATTCACGCTCAAGTTTTTTGCTGGCTTCACGATAAAGTTTTATCCATTCCGGCCTGTATTCACCTAAAAGCCCCTCGCAAAATGTCGGAATAGGTGTTGCTATATACTGCATCGTTAATTCATGAGAGACTTTCGGTAAACCTTCATGTTCTGCAACATAATTAAAACAGGCCATTATTGCGTAACTTGAGTCTACGATCGTCATATCGTGATCAAAAATAATTAACTTAATCAGATGAATCACTCCTTAAAATTTTTATCGTCTTAAATTATTGCCTAAATTCCTTATCATATCGTTACGCTGCTGCGTGCTGTGTTGAGAATCTGTACTGGGTTGAGACCAATAAGTTTTTGCACGTGTCGATAACGAACTTATCCAATTTATTCCGAACATATCCAAAATCATTGTTACGCCGAAAAATATCCATACTATCACCGCAAGTACCGCTATAATTTTGAAACTTGCAGTTATTGTTCTGTCAGCAGCTTGTTCGAGTCTTTTAATCTCGCTTTCTGCCTCACGTTTTTCATCACGGGACAAAAATTTTTCTGTGCGCTTAATTCTGAATATCCTCCATAAGCTCGCACCGCCTTGTGCCCATTGAAATAACCCGATTAAAAAAACCGTCGCAGCTATGAAACCAATAATGAACCCCATAATTTTTTCTCTCCTTTCAAAATCTTATGTGATATTATAACTTTATTATGAAAATATTTATCGCAGGTCTCGGAACAGGCAATCCGAATTTAATTACCCTTGAAGCAATTAACACAGCTAAAATTTCTGATGTTATATTGTTTCCGTGTTCAAAAGAGAATAAGTCAAAGGGAGTTGCCGAAAAAATTCTCTTGAATTTCGTTAAGCCTCAAAAATTTTTCCGAATTTTTTTTCCGATGATTAAAAATTCAAACGAACGGGACAAAATTATTTTTAATCAAATCATCGAAATTAAATCCGAAATTGAAAATTCCTCAAAGATTTTTTTCCCTGTAATCGGAGATTCGTTGTTATATTCAACAGGGGCATATTTGATTGAGGCAATGAGAAAAATTTTTCCCGATGTCGAAGTGGATTTTATTCCAGGAATTTCGGCGCATTCGTTAGCTGCGGCTTGTGCGAAAAAATTCCTTGCAATGTCCGATGAAATTTTAACGGTTATACCGGGTACTGCTGAACCCGAAAAAATTTTGAACGCCCTTAAATCTTCAGATACTGTTGCAATATACAAACCTAAAGCTGTTAAAGACTTAAAATCTATCGTGAAAAATGTATGCTCATGGAAAAAAATTTTCAGGATTGATTGTGCAGGAATACCTGATAAAGAAAAAATTTATGAAGGTTATGAAGCTCTTGAAAATATTAATGAATATTTGTCGATTATAATTTTATGGAGATGAAAACTAAAATGAACAATTCTTTTTGGCAAGGCGAATTAACTTTAACATTTCATATAATTTTAGGATTGATTTTAGGCGAGATTATTATCAGGTTAAGAATTTCCGAAATCATCTTCAAAAAATTTTTGCCTTTCCTGAAACGAAATAATATTCCTTCAGTAACAGGGCTTGCAGTAGCTTTAAGTGCAGCGTCATCAAAAACAGGAGCCGCTTTAATCTCATCAGCTCTCGAAAAAAATCAGCTCTCTGAAAATTCTGCTGTTTGGTCAGTTTTAATGCTCTCGTTGCCTTCGTACTTAAAACGCTGGCCTTCAACTTTAACATTATCCGTCAGCATGGCCGGAAATGCAGGTTTGTTTTACGCTTTGTCAATGCTCGCAAGCAGTATCGGGAGATTTTTCACGGCTCTGATACTTTTAATGAGGAGCGGAAAATATGAAAATTCTGACACTCAACAAACAGAAATAACCGAGAAAATTCCTGAACGTAAACATTACAAAATCCCTTTGAAAAAAATCATAACGAACTTGATAATAGCTTGGATATTTTTTGCGGTAGCTTATTTGCTTGTACCGTATCTCAACAAATTCTTCCAATCAGTTTTCAAGAGTTCAAAAATATTTTCGTTTCTTCCTTTAGCTGGCTGGACGGTTGCAGCAGGATCTGTTGCTCATGTATCGGCGGCTCTTGCATTGGCTGGAGGTTCATTAGCTTCAGGAGAACTTAACACGGCTCAAGCTGTATTTGCTTTAATATTGGGAAGCAGTCTCGGAACGGCAACAAGAATTTTGAGAATGAACGCGGGATATTATTTCGGATTTTTCAGGGCGGGACTTGCGAAGAGAATGTTAATTATGAATTTTTTAACTATAATGATATTCATGATTTTGAATTTAATTATTGCAGGAGCATTTTTGTTAATACTGTGAACAGGATAAGAATTTTTTCTCAGGATATGAAATTAAACGAGGCTTTGAGAAAGTTAGAGCCTTTATGTAATTTTTACTCAATTTTACCCGAAATTATTAATCGCGATTATATTAACGTAGTCATAGTTCCTGAACTCCCTACAAAAATATTAAAGCACGTTAAATACGTTTTACTCTCTGAAAATCAAAATGAAATCAGCGAAAAAATTTTGGATAAACTCTTTGATTTATGGCCTCAGC
>CALBPU010000064.1 GCA_937899395.1 uncultured Fretibacterium sp. | reverse complement strand
CCCCAGCCAGCGTCCCAGCCCCGTTCGACCATAGTTCCGTAAAGCCTTATGCCAGCGACAAGCAAATCATCAGGCGCAACGTCCTGACCAGCGATAGACTTTCCTGCTTCCATGAATGAATTGACGATTAGTTTTGGCAAAAACGTTGCAACGCCCGAACTTGACATAATCCAAAAGAACACGCCGACGTAGATAATCCACTTGGCGATGTGGGCGGCAACTGAACCGATATTGCTTTCACCGCTCAAAATCATTTTGCCAAGCCCCATAGCAAGCGACAAAGTAGCCAGTCCAACGAACAGTGAACGTGCATGACCAAGCAATTTATCACCAATGCCCGATGTAAAATTTTCCACAAAATCGAGCGTCGCATTAGTGCCGGGAGTTGCGGAGTAAGCAATAGACGCGAAAATCAACAAGAAGCTCGCAGAACACAAACATAAAATTAAAGTTTTTTTGTTCATAATGAAGCCCCGTTATTTGAAGCCCGGCGTGAAAGTCTGACCGGGGATTTCTAAATTTTTCAACGACTTGTAAGCCTCAATAATGCTTTGTTCCGTCTGTTCGCGCTTATCTGTTTCATCACGTTCCGTTTCAAGGAAAACAGTCATGAAACCTTGAAGCGTCTGTTCATTTCGTGCAATAATTGAACTTGTATTATCCAATAACGCTCCGAGTGCCTGTAACGCCTGAACCTGACCCTCAGAATTTGAAAGGGCTGACAGTAATTTTTCCCGTGTTTTTTCGTCATTTTTGAAGTCTTTTGCCGTGATATTGAGGGCTTTCAGATAGGCTTCATAAGTCTGTTTTAACTGAGTGTCGCGTTTTTCATTGCGCTCTTTGAGAGCGTCAATAGTCAAGCCAGCCTGAAAATCAGGATGCCTGTCTTTGAGCATACTCTCAATATCATCCGTGAAATGAGTAATACTGTCAACGCTTTGCAAAATTCCGCGAACTTGCGAGAAATTTTCTGTCATAAGCTCTTTCATTCCGTTAATCTCGTTTATGATAGACTGCGGAAGCTGTGCGAGCATTTTCAACTGATTTAATTGCATTTCGAGAGTGTTAATCCATTCAGCAACAGCCTTGATTTTGACCGTAATTTGAGTAGTCTCCTGTGCAATCCAAGATTCAGAAGACGAAACACAAATAAAAATTAAAACAAACGCCGATAATATACCAATAAATTTTTTACCGAACATTTTTATCACCATAATTTATTTGAATCCCGGACTGTAAGCCGTTCCTGTCCGTTCAGTCTGAGCGGCATTCTTGCCCATTTCAACAACATTCTTTTTAGCAAGCTGTTGACGCTGTTTTTCAATCTGCTGACGGGTTATATAGTTTTCCATAAAGCCGCCTAATTCCTGATTATTCCTGTCAAGAAGAAATGAGGCGTGATTTACCATTGCACCGATAATCTGAATTGCCTTAGTCTGTCCCGAATCAGAATCAGCTTCATTCAGAGTTTCAACCATTTTGTCGCGGATTTTTTGCTCGTTATCGAAGTTTTTGGCTGTCATGTTCAAAACTTTCATGTAGCTTTCCTCAACATTGCGCCAGTCATCTGTAAGCCTTTTCCCCTCGTTGACTGCGGAGATAATGCCGTTGTAATCATCAGGAAAATGTTCCTTAAAAGCCGTACCAAAATCTGAAATATCGGACGTAAGGCTTTTAGCGTTTTGCAATAACGACTGCGCTTCCGTGAATACGTCCATAATCTGCCCCGTTCCCAACTGCAAAAGACGTGATTTCAATGAGTTCAGCATTGCCAAATGCTGTTTAATCATTGTTAATTGCTCCGTAACTTCATGAATATCAGCGGCTAATTTGTTTAACTGTGTGCTTTCAGTAACGGGAAAACCGTTGACCCACAGCCACCAAGCATCGGCAGGGACAGACATGAACATGAACACAAAAATACAAATACTAAATAATTTTTTCATTTAATTTGTTTCTCCATTCTTCGGTGAAAAGCTGGGTTTCAAACTTACGGTCAAGTTCGAGCCAGCCGTCAGCCCAGTCAGAAAGTTCGCGCTCACGAAGCCACTGGACAGGCCATTCCCTGCCGTAACGTTCTTTAAGTTCACGGACTCTTGTCAAATCTTCTGCTCCACTTGCGCCAACGAAAGACAGAGCGACAGGACCTAAACCCAAACTGAATAATCTGCGTCCTTTTGGCGAGATAATGTAGTATTCACGTTTTCTCGTCATGTGGGCGATGAGATTTATCTGACGTTCATTTAGCTGTAAAAAATCACGGTAAAATTCGCCTATTTTCGTGCCTTTTGCGTCAGGATTGGCAAGAAGAATTTTTGTAGGACAGCTTTCAAATACAGCGTCCCTAATAGTGCTGTTCACAACGTCAGCGATTGATTGAGTAGCTAAAACAACGGCGCAGTTTAATTTCCTGAAAGTTTTGAGCCAGCCTCTGATTTTTTCTGAGAATAATTTATCGCGCATTGCGGTCCACGCTTCATCTACTACCAACAATGACGGCGCACCTTTTAATCTTCGCTGTATTTGAAAAAATAAATAAGTGAGTACAGCAGGAGCTATTTTCTCCCGTTCCAGCAGTGAAGCTATTTCAAAGACGTTAAAAGAAGCGTAATTTATATCGTCATGGTCTCCGTCAAGTAGATAACCTCCGCTCTGATTAAGGCTGTAAAAGCCCAGTGCCGCTTTCATTTCTTCATCCTGAACTGAAGTAATGTACTCTGTTAAAGTACGTTCAGAGGCGCAAGTCGTGCTTGCAGCTAGATTTTTCAAAGCATCGTTCAATAAAATCCTGCGGACTGGTGTAACAAGTCCGGGCGCGACCATTTCGATAAGCATTTCAAGCCACTCATCCGCCCAACTCATTACTTCGGGGTCATCGATCTGAGCCAAAGGACACAAATTAATTGTATTTGCGGCCTGTCCCAAGTCGTAAAATACGGAGTCATCAAGAGCCTGACAAAGAGGATAGATGGATTTACCATTGTCAAAGAAAAATATTTGTGCATTGTCATATCTCTGAAACTGTGCCGCAATCGTAGCCAACAGCGTGGATTTCCCCGAACCAGTAGGACCTAATATCAAAGTATGACCGACATCTCCGCTGTGAAGATTTAGTGAGAACGGCGTACTCCCGACAGTAGCGGCTTGAAGTAAGGCAGGGGAATTAGGGGGATAGAACGGACAAGGGCAGTACTTATCACCAATCCAATCATTAGACAATGGCACGATGTCAGCATAATTAAAAGTTGTAATGAGAGGCTTGCGGACATTTTCTTTGCCATGACCGGGCAGAGAGCCTAAAAA
>CALBPU010000063.1 GCA_937899395.1 uncultured Fretibacterium sp. | reverse complement strand
CCCTACACGACGCTCTTCCGATCTGTTCTACCGCTGAACTATCCGCCCTGCGACACAACGATAGATATTTTATACGCTGTTTCGTTTTCTGTCAAGTATAAATTTGATAAAATTATAATTATGAAAAATTTTGATATATTAAAAAAAATTTATGAACGTTTAAGCAATGAAGTTGATGAAATGAAATTTTCACTGCCTGTTGTAAGTGTATATAATCCTTTGAATTATGCTCATGAAGGCTTTGAAAAGTATTTGCGTTATTCTGAAGGGAAAAAACGTGTGGTATTTCTCGGAATGAATCCGGGTCCTTGGGGAATGGCTCAAACTGGAGTACCGTTCGGAGAAGTTGAGGCAGTGAAAAATTTTTTGGGCATTAAAGATTTAATGATAGTTCCTCCTCAAAATGAAAATCCTTTATACCCTGTTAAAGGTCTTGGATGTAAAAGATCCGAAGTGAGCGGTAAAAGATTGTGGGGATTTTTTCAAGAGCAATATAAAACTGCTGAAAAATTTTTTGCCGAACATTTCGTTTTGAATTACTGCCCGTTATTATTTCTTGCAGAGAGCGAAAAAAATCGTGTGAGGAATTTTACTCCAGACAAAATTAAAAAAGAGGAACGTGAAAAATTATTTGCGTATTGTGATTTATGTTTGAAAAATGTTATTGAGGTTTTTGAACCTGAATATGTTGTTGGGATTGGAAATTTCGCTGAACAGAGGGCAAAAATTTCTCTTGAAGGAATGAATTTGAAGGTAATAAAGATTTTGCACCCAAGTCCCGCCTCACCTCAAAGCAACAAGAATTGGGGCGAAAAAGCTTTAGAGCAGTTAAAAATTTACGATTGTCTTTAAGGAGGAATAAAAACTGGTAAAACAAGAATTAGGAAAGATTTTGTCTCATTCATCTTCACTTTGAAACATTTCGCCCTTTATTTCTCCTTTACGGCATATGCTTTTAATATGGCAAAATCTGCACAGGTCAGATTGATATTCAGGTGAAAATTCTCCGGCTTTCAAAATTTTTGAGGCACATTTCATAGCATATTCTCCTTCGTCAATTCGAGATGAAAATTTTTCGTTGAATTTTTTGGATTTATAATCATCGTTGAATATGCTTAACATACTCCCTGAAAAACTTCCCGAAATTTTTCCGTCCTCTAGCCCTAAAATATAAACTCCTGAAAGTTTTATGTTCTCACCAAAATTTTTGTTGAACAATGCCGCGTAAACTGAAAGCTGTAAACCGTACGAAAATTTCCCGCGTCCTTCAAAATCATAATTTGCGTTTACGATTTTCATCGGAGCTTCATAATTTTCGCCTTTTCCTTCTTTATAATCAACTATGAAAGCAATTTTTTCATGTTCAGGAGTTCTGAATATTTCAATTCTGTCGCATTGCCCTAGAAATTTCACTCCGCCGTAATTTAATATTAAATGAGCTTCATCTTCGAGTAAAATATTTTCATGTTCATAACCTTCCGAATAAAATTCATCAATAGTATCTGCCTGTACAATACTTAAACGGTCAACTCTGAATTTTATTCCCTTTAATTTTCGTTTTAACCTGAAATCCTTTACCAGCTTTGAAAATTTTTTATAGTCATCTTCTTCGGCTTCCAATAATTTTTTCCATTCATCACGAGCTAATTCAAGAAAAATTTTTCCTGACGAATTAATGAACCCTTTATAACGTTTCCAAACTCTTTCCCAATATTTATGAAGCATATTCCCCCATTCAAACGGCGATACGATTTCAGAATCATTTTCATATAATTTCGCTTGCCTTCGTTGCCACCATAAAAACGAACACCCTAATAATTCCTTTATATCGCTTGCTCCGACATAATTTGAATTTTTAATGATTTTAGGAGGTTCACGGAAAATTTTTTCGCCTGCATCAATTTCAGGAAATGTAAAATTATCTCCTCCGATTAAAATTTCAATTCCTTCAGAATTTTTTACGGTTCTCCTAAATTCGGGAATATCATCAAAGAATCTTTGCATAAAAGGAGACTCGGATAAAGGCCTTCCTTCTTCATCAAGTTCAGGACGCAAAACGATCGTTAATTTTTCTCCCGTCTGTATTAAACGTCGAAAGAGTGCTTCTCTTTGTGATGCTTTTTCAGATGTTGCAGGTAAAAATATTTTCTCGGCAGCAAGTTTTTCACGTTCTGAATTTCCGAGTAAAGGTGAACTGCTGATATTTCCCGACCATGATTTATAAGTTACTCCCGTCATTATCCAAATCGGAAAATATGAAAGCACAGGAGGTTGACCAGTAAAAATTCTCACGGCGTTTGAAATTTGAACAGGTGCTCGAGTAAATGAATTTCTGCACCAGCTCTCTAAAAATTCATAAGCTTCATCATTACGTAATTTAATGTCCTGAACAGCTCCTAAATCGGGCATAAGTTCATCAAGTGCTAAAACTTTTTCACCTACAGTTTGAATTGCGCTTGCGGTTAATCTGAAATTTTCGTCCAGTTCGGGGTAATTTTCGAGTGAAAGATTTTTCGCTCGGTCAAGCCATAAATCTTTCGTAGTCAAAAATTCGTGAAAAGCTTTCATTATGTCTCTCGGAGTATTGAACTTTGACAGAGTGCCGCAGAAATTTTTGATTGAACGAATAGCAGAAAGTGCCGTTTGAAAAATTTCGTTATCGGGTTCATTTGATAAAAATTTTTCCCAATTATCAAGACCCGTAACACCGTTTTTATAAGCTCTCATTACGGGAAATTTTATTCCGGCAAAACATGATTGAGTTAATAACATTCCCGTTTCATAAGCAGGGAAATTTCGTGTCTGTAAATTCCTTATTGATGCTAAAACTTTTCCCGGCAATGTCTGATTAATTTTTATACCGTGAGTGAAATTGTAAGGAATTTTATAACGTTCAAATGCTTCAGCAAATGCAGCTTCCCTTCCGTTTGAAATCATTAGCCCTACTTCATCGAAGCTCGAAAAAATTTCACGAGAATATAATGCCAATGTCCTCGCAATTACTTCAGGTTCTAAACCGGGTTCAGCAACAGGAATTTCGATTAAATTTCCGGATTTAATTTTTTCAGCAGGCGTGAAAGTTTGTTCGGTGAAAAAATCAAATTGCATGTTAATATCATGAAAATCAGTTAAATGAGCTTCAGGTTTCAAAATTATAACTTCTTTGCACCTTTCAGTAACCGCACGAACTAAATTAAGTTGACTATGATTAAAAGACATAAACCCCGTAAAAATTATAACGAAATCTTTTCCCCAATTTTGATTTTTAACAATCTCATCAAGAGCTGCCGTACATACTTGAGCACTATCAAGAAGGTCATAATTATCAAGATATTTTATGTAACGTTCATAGACTTCGGGCAACAAAAATTCAGAGGGGTTATCACTTTCAGGTTTTAATTCGAGTTGAGAAGGTTTTACGGCTTCATTCATCAATTCTCGAACGTCGCTCGAAATAATATTAAGGAAACCCGGCCTTGTTAATCCCGGAAGGGCTTTAATTTTTTCGGGACAATCGTTAAAGACCTCATGTAAAATAATATTTAATATCAAAAAATGATCGGGCGGAGATAAAATTATTTTACGTTTTACATTCCAAAAATTGCAGACATCTTCATAAATTTCATTCCATGTCCATAAATCAAAATATTTTTCAGATATTGGGAACCATAATTTATCTTTACGTGAAGGGATAACAAAGCGCAAATTTTTTTCATGGTTCGTAAATTTTTTAATGACGCTGTGAATTTTACCTGACAATTCGGATACATAATTATACGCTATAATATTTAACATTATAAATTCTACTTTGTTCCTTTGTAAATTTTTATTATTAAAGAAATTATAACTCCATTAAGCGAATTATAAGAAGCTGTTTTCACAAGCGCCTGTAAACATTGAACCAGCTAAATGTTCGTTCTACTACCCAACGCCATTTTAATTTTTCCCATTTATTACATGCTCATTATTATGAAAAGCACTCTAATAGCATGATTTTTGCGCATAAAGACAAAAAATCAGAACCATCTTCACGTATTATTGTTTCTGAAAGGGAAGTTGTTCCTCCTCCTGAAGATGATTGTAATAATTTTTGATTGTCATTGAAGTACCCTGAGTACGCAACTAAATTTGAACAATCGAACTCTTGTTCTTTGTTCTATCATATCATTTTTCATGTTTGTTAACCTCATTTTAACTTATTTTTATTCAATGCCCCCGATTTCAAAATCGAAGGCTTAAATTTTTATCGAATGAAATTTGTAAAAACATGTTCTTCATGTTCTGGATAATTTATTCCTGCTTTCTTTCCTGCCTCAATGCACTTCAAAAGCCACGCCATATTTTCGCCTAATGTCCTCATTATTTGCATACCTTCCAAATCCTGTTTAACTTCTTCAGGAGTATTTCCGTGAACTTCATTCCAATATTGCGAAGATACAACGGGCATGTTCATTATCGTGAAATATTTGTTGAGACGATCGAATGACGCTGTTGTTCCGGCTCTTCTGCAAGATACAACACTTGCTCCCAATTTACCGAACCATTTTTCACCGCCGCTGAAAAATAATCTGTCGAGAAATGCACACATACTTCCTGCAACTCCCGCGTAATAAACTGGTGCTCCGATAATCACTCCGTCAAATTCTTCAGTCCTTGAATTAATTTCATTAACTCCGTCATCATCGAAAACGCATTTGCCAAGCCTTGTACAACCCCAACAAGCTACACAACCATGAATTGCTTTTTTCCCGATCCAAAATATTTCAGTCTCAATTCCGTTTTTGTTAAGGGAATTTGCAACCTCGTTTAATGCCGTAAACGTACAGCCGTGTTCGTTAGGACTGCCGTTAATTAATAAAACTTTCATTTGAAATTTTTACCCCTATCATAAAATTTTTATGCCTTCAATTTTATATTATGAGAAAAAATTTTTGCCTGACTATAAAAAAATCATAAATTTTGCTGTATACTATGTAATTATTTTTATGGAGAGTGATTGAAATTTCTTTTCGGCAATTTTATGGCAATGAGCATAAAAAAATAATTGCAAAGCTTGAAAAATCATGGATAAATCTTCATGATCTTACCGAATTTGCAAAAGATTTCGGAATAAATGATATTTTTCAAGATAACGGAGCAAAAATTCTTCAGCAGCTCGTATATTTGAACATGAAATTATTGCCTGGAAGAGAAGGGAATGATTGTGTGTCAGCTTCTGGCAGAGAATGGGAAATGAAATCTATAAATCTTGATACAACTGCATCAGGATTTTCGACAAATCATCATTTGACAAAAGAAATTATAGCAAAATATCGCAAAGTTTCGTGGACTTTTGCAATATATCACGGAATTTCCCTTGAGGAAATTTATATCATGCCACCTGAAATTCTTGAACCTTTTTATCAGGGTTGGGAGAAAAAACTTGACACTATATCTCATTTGAACAATCCTAAAATACCTCTTCGTTTTGTACAGGAGCATGGGATTAAAGTTTATCCTATTGATGAAAATAACCCGATTGACCCTGATTCTATTTAACCTGTAAACATCATAAGCTGACGTTCTGAAATTTTCACATATTCTCCCCTTAAAATGGCTTCATAATAATTTTCAGCCGTTTCTTTTGAATCTGCAAATCTTAATACCGAACCAGCCGTATATTCTTTGATAATTTCAAAACTTAACCATCTTCTGCCAAGTTTTTCAGCAATGTAACCTGTAGTATTACTACCTGCAAATATATCAAGAATAATATCATTCTCAGTTGTTAAAAATTTGATAAAGAATTTCGGAAGCTCTGATGGAAATCGTGCAGGGTGTCCTTTAATTCCTATGGCTCTGCAATAACGTAAATATTGACTGTTGCTTTCAGTATTGGAAATTTGTAACAGGTTTGACGGAATTGAACCTCCGTTATTTTTAGTCCACGATGCTTGACCTAGTATATGTCCTGAAGGTCTTTCAGTCCCTTCACCTTTAACAAAATTTCCCGGATTATTCAAGAGCTTTTCCATTCGTGAGGAATAAGGAGTAAGGACTTGTGTTATATCGGCTTTGCATTCGGGGGTTTTACATAACCACCATAATGTATTTACGGAATTTTTTGCACGTAATTTTTTTTTGTTTACCCATTCGATAGGAGCAGGAAGAGCGCAAGGGTTATGCCAATAAAACGGTTGAGCCAATATAAAACCTATTTCCTCACACAATGTAATCAGAACCTTAAATTGGTACAAACTGTATGATGGGCTGCCTTTTTCATATGCCCCTCCAATATCAATTACAAAACTTCCCGAAGATTTTAATACCCTGAATATTTTTTTGCCAAACTCACATAGCCATTTTATATATTCGTTTTGATTTTCGTTTCCATATTCCTTTTTACGCTGCAAAGCGAACGGCGGGCTTGTAAAGACAAGGTCAATACTTTCATCATCGATTTCATCAAGAAGCTGAAGAGAATTTCCGCACACACAACTACCGTAATCTGTAAAGTATCCTGCATAAGATTTCCAGTCTTTCATTTGAAATTTTTACTCCCGTCATAAAATTTTTATGCATTCAATTTTATATTATGAGAAAAAATTTTTGCCTGACTATAAAAAAATCATAAATTTTGCTGTATACTATGTAATTATTTTTATGGAGAGTGATTGAAAAAAGATGCTTACGTTAGATAAAGTTTATCATGCTGCTTACGTTTTGAAGGAGTGCGCGAGAAAAACAGATTTAATAGCTTCGCCGAATTTAAGCGAAAATTACAGCCTATATCTTAAAACCGAAAACTTACAGGTAACAGGCAGCTTCAAATTACGAGGGGCATATTATAAAATTTCTCAGCTCTCCGATGAGGAAAAAGCTAAGGGTATCGTAGCTTGTTCAGCCGGAAATCATGCTCAAGGTGTCGCGATGGCTGCAACTCGTAAAGGAATTACATCGACAATTTGTATGCCTGACAGCGCACCTGTCATGAAAGTTGAAAGCACTCGGAGGCTTGGAGCTAATATTGAACTTGTTAAAGGGGCTTATGATGATGCTCACGACAGAGCTGTTCAGCTTGTTGAGGAAACTGGAGCAACGTTTATTCACCCTTATGATGATGATTTTGTTATAGCAGGTCAGGCAACTATAGGGCTTGAAATTTTGGATCAGCTTGAAGATGTTGAGGCCGTTATAGTTCCGATTGGCGGAGGAGGATTAATTTCGGGAGTTTCATTTGCGGTTAAATCATTGAAACCGAGTGTTAAAGTTTACGGAGTTCAAGCAGCGGGCGCCCCATCGATGTTTGAGTCATTCAAAGCTCACGAGAGAAAAGTTTTGTCGAGCGTCTCAACATTTGCGGACGGTATAGCCGTTAAAAATCCGGGCGAAAATACTTTTGAGATAATCTCAAAGTATGTTGATGATATTGTTTGCGTCTCTGAAGATGAAATAGCTGCGGCGATTTTGGCTCTGATTGAGAAACAGAAATTAATTGCTGAAGGTGCTGGAGCTGTACCTGTTGCGGCGGCAATGTTTCATAAGCTCCCTATTGAGGGCAAAAAAACTGTTTGCGTTGTTTCAGGAGGAAATATTGACGTAAATATTTTGTCCCGTGTAATTACGAGAGGCTTAATGATGACAGGCCGCAATGTCAATTTGACGATTGAACTTGTAGACAAACCCGGACAGCTTCAACAGGTCTCTGAAATCATAGCTGGCTGCGGAGCGAATGTTGTATCGGTTTATTATGATCACGGAGATACTAACATGGCAATAAATTCCTGTTTCTTAAAACTTGCTCTAGAAACAAGGGACGCTGAACAAATTGAAGCGATTAAACAGGAACTTTGTAAAGCAGGATTTAGAATTGTAACCGAAAGAGTTTAATAAAAGGAGTGAATTAATTTGAACAGAAGAATTTTTATTTTAACGATGGTTTTAACGATGGCTTTAACAGGTGTCAGTTATGCTGATAAATGGAACAAATTAACTTTTACCGAAGATGTTGCTCTTGGATTGGCTGACCTTGAACAATATTGCGTCCTTCATGATGTTAAGGCTGAAGATGTTTTGTGGGCTAATGGAGTTGATAAGGAAACTTTGAAAGCCGGCGATTTTATATATCTTCCTGCAAATCAGGTGGATATGCTTTCGATATGGCAACACAAAGGTGCTTGGAATGCAACAGCCTTAGTCCCTGTTACAAGCGCCGCTGCTGCAAAACGTGCCGCAAAAATTGAAGAACCTGCAAAGAAAACCGAGCCTGCTCCAGTAGCTTCAGCACCTAAAACTGAAACAAAAGTTGAACCTGAAATTAAGACCGAAGATTTACAGGCGTTATTAGACTCAATGACAAAAACAAAAGTTCCCGAACAAAAAACAGAGCCTAAAGTTCAAGTTGCTCAGGTTGAACCTAAAAAAGTTGTTGAACCTCAACCTCAAAAAATTATTCAGCAGCCTAAAAAGGTTTCAAATCCTGCGAATGTTATTGCAAGTTCAGCAAAGCCCGACAAAATTTTAACGGCAAAATCGAAAACAACTAAAGCTGATGTACCCGGTTTAATGGATCCGATAATTATTCTTTCACCTAACGGAGATTCATCTCACGGGCCAATGCGTCTTGTAATTTCGGGCGATAAAGTTGAAGTGGTGAGATTGCCTGATAACGCTGTACCTAAGAGACCATCAATGGCTGATTTAGATCACACTTTCGGAACAATGCCGAATTATTTGCCTCATTATAATTTGACCGCAAGACCTCGAAAGGATAATTCATTTATAATTGCTAATTACGGAAGTTTAGGCGGAAGAATGATGTGGCCTGTTGACGGTAAAGTTTCATCATATTTCGGTTGGAGAGGTAAACGTAAACATGAGGGAATTGATATTCCTATGCCTGCAGGAACTCCTATAAGAGCTGCAACAAGCGGAGTAGTTGCCCGTACAGGAGATAATTCGACAATGGGTTTCAGAGGTTACGGTAATTTCGTTTTGCTTGATCACGGAAACGGTTTGCAAAGTTTTTACGCTCATTGCTCAAGCGTCGCAGTTAGACAAGGACAAAGGATAATGCAGGGTCAAATTGTCGGCTATGTCGGAAGCACGGGACGTTCAACGGCAAATCATTTGCATTTTGAAGTCAGAGTGAATAACGCTAAAGTAAATCCTATTCCTTATCTTTCGGGGAACTCGCAGTTAGCCTCGAAAAAATAAGCTAAGGAGGTTGTTGAAATGAGTGATACATCAGATTTTGTAACGAGAAATGAATTTGAAACCCGAATGAATTATCATGAGAAAATTCTTGATGAACGTACTCTGGCAATTCAAGCTATGATGGAGAAAAATTTAGCCGAGATGAAATCTGTTGTCAGTGATATAAGAACAGATTTTGCGAATTTTCGTTCTGAAGTTCGTTCCGATATTAGCAATATAAGGGGCGATGTTAATGATATGAAGGGAGATATGAAAGCCCTTAACGCAAAAGTTGACGCAATCCAAATGAAATTTTGGTATTTAGTCCTGTTTGGAGTTGCTGTAAGTGTGGCATTGTTCGTTGCACAGAAAATTTTTTACTAAAGGAGAAAATAAAATTTGAACTTTCAAGAAATTTATTTCAGGCTCGAAAATTTTTGGAGTCGTCAAGGCTGTGTAGTTCAGCAGCCTTATGATATTGAAGTCGGTGCGGGAACTATGAATCCTGCAACGGCTTTACGTGTTTTAGGCCCTGAGCCTTGGAGAGTTGCTTATGTCGAACCGTCTCGAAGACCTTCTGACGGACGTTACGGCAAAAACCCTAACAGGCTTCAACATTATTATCAGTATCAAGTCATAATTAAACCTGCTCCTGCGAATATTCAGGAACTTTACATCGAGAGCCTTGCAAGTCTCGGAATAGATCCTAATGAACACGATATTAGATTTGTCGAGGACGATTGGGAAAACCCTTCAACAGGAGCATGGGGACTTGGCTGGGAAGTATGGCTTGACGGAATGGAGATAACTCAATTTACATATTTCCAACAGCTTGGCGGTATTGATATGGAAAATGTCCCGGCTGAATTAACTTACGGAATAGAACGAATAGCTATGTATGTTCAAAAAGTTAATAGCGTTTACGATTTAGAATGGTCAGGGAAAATTAAATACGGCGATGTTCATTTACAGGGCGAAATTGAACACTCTCATTATAATTTTGAAATAGCCGATACGGACATGTTATTTCAACTTTTCCAAATGTACGAAGCTGAAGCAGGAAGAATTTTAGATAAGGGATTTGTATTGCCTGCTTATGATTACGTCTTAAAAAGCTCACATACATTCAACTTACTTGACGCTCGAAATGCAATCAGCGTTACCGAACGTACTGGTTATATTTCACGTGTAAGGGCTTTAGCTTGCCGATGTGCCGCAGCCTATCGTAAACAACGTGAAGAAATGGGCTTCCCCTTAATGGATAAATTTGAAAATTCTACAGGAACATATTTTGAGGAGTAACGGCCATGATTAAAAATATTTTGCTTGAAATAGGCACTGAGGAAATTCCTTCACGTTTCATTCCAGACGCTTTAGCGACCTTAAAGAAAAACGCTGAAGAATTATTCAAGACCAACAGAATAGAATTTAGAGATGCCAAAACTTATGCAACACCGCGCAGGCTTGTATTAATAATTAGTAACGTAAGCGATAATCAATCCGAACTTGTTGAGATGCTCAAAGGCCCTCCCGTAAAAAATTCTTATGACCAAAACGGTGTACCTACAAGAGCCGCTATAGGTTTTGCTAAAGGTAAGGGCATTGATGTTAATGACCTCAAAGAAATTGATGTAAACGGTGTCAAATATATCGCCGCTGAAATCAGGCAGGAGAGAAAAAATACTGTTGATGTTTTGCCTGAAATTATGACGGGTTTAATTTCGAGTTTAACATTCCCTAAGAGCATGTATTGGGAACATGAAGGTGTACGTTTTGCGAGACCTATTCGTTGGATATTGGCGTTAGCTGACGAAACGATTATCCCGTTCAAATACGGCAACGTTGTTTCAGGACGTAAGACGAGCGGACACAGATTTATGGGTAAAAAGGCAATCGAAATCACTAATGCTTCAGAATTTCTTGATGTCCTCTATGATAATAACGTAATTTTGGATCAAGAAAAACGTCTTCAAAAAATGAAAACCTCAATCGCAAATTTACAAAAAGATTTTGAGGGCAATTTAGAAGTTGAAATGGATCCGAAAATTTTAGAGGAAAATTTATATCTTGTTGAATATCCTGTGCCTTTTGTAGGTTCATTTGACAAAAAATATTTGGAAATTCCCGAAGAAGTCCTCACTACTTCAATGAAAAAGAACCAAAAATATTTAGCCGTCAGAAACAGGGATAAAGGCGGAAAATTAGCGAATTATTTCGTAGGTGTTAGCAACAACATGGTGCCGGATATGAAAGTCATTCGTGAAGGCAATGAGAGAGTTTTAAGAGCAAGACTTGAAGACGCTGCGTTTTTTTGGGAAGAGGACAGGAAAATCCCTCTTGCTTCGTATGTTGAGCGCTTGAAATCCGTAACATATCAGGAAAAATTAGGAAGCGTTTACGAGAAAGTTATGCTCACTCGAAAATTAGCTCTGTGGTTCTGCGAAAAATATAACATGAACGATATTGCTTCACTTGTTGACAGAGCAGCTTATCTTTCAAAGGCTGATTTAGTTACAAGCATGGTGTTTGAGTTTACGGATTTGCAGGGAGTAATGGGGCGTGAGTATGCCAAGAGCGCAGGCGAAGACCCAAGAGTTTCATTAGCTCTTTACGAACAATATCTCCCTCAAACAGCTACCGATAAAACTCCTACTGATGATGTTGGAGCAGTGTTAGGACTTGCTGAAAGAGTTCATATTATCGTTGCATGTCATAAGGTCGGATTAGAGCCTACAGGTTCTCAAGACCCTTACGCTTTGAGACGTGCCGCAAGATGTATCAACGAAATTTTATTTGCCCGAAAATATAATTTCGACATGGCCGAAGCTGTTTCAAAATCCTGCGAAATTAACGAAGTCAATGATGAAACAAAAACAAAAATTCTTGAATTTATGAACCAAAGATTATTAGGTCAGTTAAAAGAACGTGGCTTTGAACATTCTTTAGCTGCTCTCGGAATTTCTGTTGCGGGTAATGTACCTTATCAGGCTTTGAAATTGATTGAGACTTTTAATATTGCGAAAAATAATTCATGGTTCACTGATTTAACAAGTTCTGCCGTAAGAGTGAGAAATATTTTGCAGAAAAATTCTCCTAAAGACCTTGATGTTAAACCCGATGAAACATTAATGACTGTTGAGGCCGAAAAGAATTTGTTTAATGAAGTAACAAGACTTGAAGAACCTGTTAAAAATTCCCTTGAAGTTTACGATTGGGAAGGTCTTGCGAAGATACTTGCAGAATTGTCGCCTGTAGTATCGAAATTTTTTGATGACGTTATGGTTATGGATAAAGATGAGAAAGTCAGAGAGAACAGACTGGCTTTGCTTTCACAATGCAATAAACTTTTCCGTGAAGTCGGAGATTTAAGCTCACTATCATAGAAGATATTGTTATTGAATTGCATTTTATTTCTCTCTTCTGAATATGGAAGAGGGAATTTTTTTATGATGTCATACGAGATTTATTTCGTTAAATCACAGAAAATAAAGCTCCCTGCTTGATTTAATAACAGGGAGTTGAAATTTAACTATAAAAACGTTCCTCTCATTTCTACAACGTCTGCAACTCTTTGAATCGCTGCCATAGTTGCCGCACGCCTCATTCTTACGTGTTTCACTTCAGCATAATCCCAAACTCTCCTAAAATTTCCCTTCATTATGTTCACGAGCTTACGGTTATATTCATCTTCAGACCAAAATTCACCTTGTAAATTCTGTGCCCATTCAAAATATGAACCGATAACTCCTCCTGAATTTGCAAGAAAATCAGGTACGATTATAACGCCTTTGTCCGCTAAAATTTCATCGGCTTCAGGGGTTATAGGGCCGTTAGCTCCTTCAACAATATAACGTACTTTAATATTTCCAGCGGTGTTCCTGTTAATCATTCCGTCTCTTGCACATGGGAATAAAAAGTCAGCCTCAACAAATAAATCATTGTCAATTTTTTCGCAGTTCCCAACTTTTTCAAAGCCCGTTAATATTTTTTTAGGATTGGAATGAATGACCTCAAACGCTTTTCTGATGTCAATTCCTCCCTCTGAATAATATGAGCCTGATATATCGCTGATTGCCACAACTTTAACTCCTGCTTCGTTCAAAGTTTTTGCGGTATAGCTTCCGACATTGCCGAAACCTTGAACTATTGCTGTCATGCTGTCAGGATTTTTTCCGAGCATCTTCATAAATTCAAGCCCGCATGTAGCAACACCTCTTCCTGTTGCTTCATTTCTTCCTTTACTTCCCCAAAATGAAACGGGTTTCCCAGTTAAAAGCGAAGGTTCAAGGTCTCCTCTCATTTTTGAAATAGTATCCATTATCCATACCATTTCCTGACCGCTTGTATTCATGTCAGGTGCAGGAATGTCGCTCCACTTTCCTACAATCGGGGAAATTCTTGCACCATAAGTTCGGGACATTTTTTCCTTTTCTTTTTTCGACATGTTAAGAGGATCGCAAGCTATTCCGCCCTTACCTCCTCCGTAAGGTATTCCTGCTAACGAACATTTCCATGTCATTAACATCGCCAGAGCTTCGCACTCGTCCATGTCAACTTCAACGTCGTAACGTATTCCGCCCTTTGAAGGTCCTAATGCCGTTGAATGTTGAACACGATAGCCCTCAAAAACATTCACGCTTCCGTCGTCCATTTCAACAGGTATTGAAACTTGAACCCTGCGTTCAGAATGACTCAAGATTGAAATTAATCTCTCGTTAAGCCCCATTTCGTCAGCCGCGCCGTAAAATTCCTGCAAAGCTGTATCAAGTAGCACATTTGAAGATTTTCGTCGTTCCTGTATCATCTTAATTAGCCTCCTTATAAAATTAAGCCCTCCTGAACATACTTATTCAGAAGGGTCAGCATTCACTAACGTCATTGCTTTTTGAATGTCTTTTTCGAGCCAAATTTTTATCGCGTGTTCAGCTCGGTCGGTAATCTCGGGGAGCTTTTCACGTTCTTCATCAGGAAAATGTCCCAGAACATAATTTATCATTTCTCCGGGAGCTTTTCCTATTCCTATTCTCAATCTCGGCACATGAATATCTCCCAATGCTCCCAAAATTGAAATCAATCCGTTATGTCCTCCGGCAGAACCTTGAGCACGTAATCTCAATTTCCCGAACGGTAAAGCCATATCATCATAAACGATTAAAATATCGCTTAATTCAATCTTGTAAAAATTCACGGCTTCACTTACGGCAATTCCGCTTGAGTTCATAAAAGTTAAAGGTTTAAGAAAAATTATGTCGTTATGTTTCCAAAATTCAGAGTGAAATTTATTTTGAGGTTTCCCGAGATCGTTATTCAGCGCAAAATGATCAACACATAGCCAGCCCATATTATGACGGGTAAACGAATATTCAATTCCTGGATTACCTAAGCCGGCTATGAGTTTCACAATTCTATTTCTCCTCTTCCTCTTCTTTCGCTGCTTTGCCCTTAGCTACAACTTCAACATCTGCTGCGGCAGGTGCTTCTTCTTCGGGTGCTGCGTCCTCAACTCCTCTTGATGTTACAACGATCGCTACAACTTCCTCAGGATCTGCGAGTGCCGTAACATTTTCGGGCAATTTGAGGTCTTTAACGTGGATTGCTTCACCTACATTAAGTCTTGAAACATCAACCGTAATTACATCAGGAATACTCATCGGCAATGTCTCAACTTCAAGTTCGTGAGTAAATTCCAAAACTCCGCCGTCTTTAATTCCTTGAGATTCTTCACGGCCTGTAACTTCAACAGGAATATTAACCGTGATTTTACGGCCTCTGACGAGATGAAGAAAATCAACATGGAGCGGTATATCGGTTAACGGGTGTCTTTGAGCTTCTCTGATTATGCAAAGCTCTTCAGTTCCGTCGGGAAGTTTTACATTAAGTCTTGTTGACTCCCAACGGCCAGCCAAAATCTTCTCAAGCTCTCTCATGTTCACTTTGCCTTTAATGTTCTCTTTGATTTCAGGACCGTAAATTATGCAAGGAACATAACCTGCTTTTCTGATTCTGCCGTTTTCACCTTTGCCCGTTTTCTCGCGGGACTCCATCACTAACGTTACTATATCCGCCAATTTATTTTAATCTTCCTTTCATGGAAAAATTTTACATAATTATATCAAGTTTTCTGTCTTTTGGAACAAAATTTTTTCACGAACAAAATTTATTTCCTCGTCATGATTTTTAATATCCCCGTCAATTATTGCGAGTTTGATTTCAGCGAGAGCCGCACCGATTTCTTTGCCTTTTAAGCCCATTCCCTGAAGGTCTCTACCCGTTAATTCGCCCTTAAATGTCAACCATAATTCCATATGCTCAATGATTAATCTTCGTGCTTCAGGAGTTTTTAAGCACGTCAGCCAATATACTAACGGTACAGAGCCATAATCTTTGAAGAATAAATACGCTTCGGAGTTCTTAATATTTTTACGGCCTGAGCAAAATTTTTCAACATTAGGCCATTGCTGGAAACATTTTGTTAATTGCTCACGTTCGTTAGGATTAAGGTTCATTCTGTCCATTGCTGAAAATTTCACGTCGTTTTTGGATTCGGAGAATATTAACGCCATTCCTATTAACCATTCCATGCCTTTGAAATCTATTCCGTGTTTTTTTATTTGAGGAATGAAATGTTCCATAATATGAAGCCTTTGATTTACAGTTTCATTTACGTCAGTTCCGGGAAAAAGGGCTTCCCAAACTCCAAGCTCCGACATTCTCATAGCAATTTTTCTGAAACATGCTTCCTTTGAAATTAATTCAAGTTCTGTCCTTACTCTTGTTGTTGAAAGGCACTCCAGTAAACCGCCCCTGACTGAACTTTTCAGCAATCTTAAAGTATTATCTTCAAAACGCATATTCAATCTTTGTTCAAGTCTTATGCCTCTTAACACTCTCGAAGGATCTTCAACGAAGCTTAAATTATGAAGTATTCTCAACAATTTATCTTTGAGGTCTTCACGTCCTCCGAAATTATCAGTGAGTGTTCCCCAATCGTTATCGCTCAATGAAATCGACATTGCGTTGACAGTGAAATCCCTGCGTCCTAAATCCTGTTTTAACGAATCGCTCTCGACAGTCGGAGCTGCTGCTGCATACTCATAAAATTCTCTTCTTGCTGTAGCGACATCAACTTTTTCACCGTCAGGGAAAATTATTGTTCCTGTTTTGTAACGGCCGTGAAGAGCTGTCCGACAGCCCGGTTCGTCCCATGAAGTTACAAGTTTTTCAGCATCGCCTTCTACCGAAATATCAATGTCCATATTATGAACACCCATCAAAATATCTCTGACTGTTCCGCCAACTAAATAAGCCTTCATGTTAAGGGAATTTGCTTTAGCTCCAACTCGTCGTAATAATGAAAGAGTTTTCAGGCTGAAAGCATCTTCCATAAGATAAGCAACATTTTCAACCCATAATTCTCCTGTTGAATCACTTGAAGAATATTCACCGTTAAATTGTCTCGAATGATATAAAGCTTTTAACAGATCAGCTCGTGAAAGAGTGCCGATTAATTTTCCTTGTTCATCAAGCACAGGCATTTTCTCAAATCCGTAAGTAGCCATCATTCGGTGGGCTTCATCTATTGAGGCTTCAGCAGAGAGACTTATAATTCCCTCTGTCATGAAGTCTGAAATTTTTGCTCTGTCTAATCCGTGCAAATGTGCTTTATCTAAATCTTTACGGGTCATTATTCCTACAACTTCAGCGTGAGGATTTGCGACTGGTAAAGATTTAACGCCGAACCTTAACATCGTTCTGTAAGCTTCATCAACTCTTGAATCAGGACTTACGGCAATAACAGGAGATGTCATAATGTCAGAGACTTTCACTAAAGGAGCTATATATTTCGGCAATCTGCTTTCAATTTCGTTGAGTAACTCTTCTGGTTCTCTGTCTGAAATAGTTGCGCTTCCTGCTTGAAAATGTCCGCTTCCTCCGTAAGGCTCCAAAAATTCTTTAACGTTCAAAACATTTTTAACGCTTCTTGCGATGAGATTAATTTTTTTACCGCCGTTATTAATTACAGCGATAGTAACATGAGGATCGCAATATTCCTTTAATTTGTTCACCAAAATTGAAACTCCCGAAGTATATTGTGAAGTTTCAGCCCATGTTAAATAAACTTTAGCACCGTTAATATATTTTTCACGTGCATTTTCAGCCAGACTGTCCAAGAGTTTTTTATCATCAAGGGACATATCGTTTTCGACCTGCGATAAAATTCCCGATAAATCCGCTCCAAGTTCACGCAAATAACTTATAGCTCCAATATCACGCTCAGTTGTTGTTTCGTATGTTAAAGCTCCTGTATCATCGTAAATTGCAAGAGCAAATAAAGTTGCTTCATCGGGAGTAATTTCTTTACGTTCGTTTAATAACTGCTCAACGATTAAAGTAGTTAAGGCTCCTATAGGTTCATAAACTAATTTTTTTGCGGGAATATCATCAAGAGTAGGCGGGTGATGGTCATAAACATGAACTTCAACATCTTGACGGCCTGCAAGAGCTGCGAAACTTCCGATACGTTGCCGTGAACGAGTATCAACAACAATCATTAAAGTAACTTCATCAAGAGGAATTTTTTTAGGTTTAAGAATTTTGGAAGCCCATTTATGAGCATTACGGGACATAAACTCACGAACCTTCCGATTTAATGAACCGGGAGGACAAATAACTGCGTCAGGATATAATTTTTGTATCGCAATCATACTTGCGAGTGAATCAAAATCTGTGTTAAGATGGCTTGTAATTAACTGCATGTTTTTTTACGCTTTCATTAAAAATTAAAGAGCCGGCATTCTCTCACGTTTATGAGGAATGACAGGAGTAAGAGTTGCGCGTTTAATGCCGAATTTTTTTATGATTGGCTCGGTTTTAACAGTAATGTAAGCAACCTCTTCTTCAGGGGTCATATCTTTGATTTCCTTGTAAAGACTAAGCCGTATCGCGTCAAGCTCGTCCTCAAAATCATCATATATTTTCTGCGCCAATTTTCAGTACCTCTTCATAATTATTTTGAATTATAAAATCATAGCACAAAAAATTAACGCTGTGTGTTATTATTCATCATAAAAATTTTCATGAAAGGATTTTTTCATTTTCATAATGAGCAAATTTTTACACTCTAAATATAATTCTCTTACTCCTTACGACACTAGCGGGGAAATTGAAAGCATGAACGGTTACATAAGGCTCAACACAAACGAATCTCCTTTTGAACCTTCAATTCAAGTTTTTAAGGCTGCACATGACGCTGCAAAGGGCTTAAATTTTTACAGCGATCCGGATTGCAGGGCATTAGCTGAAAAACTTTCGTCAATGTTAAACGTTAAGACCTCCGAAATAATTTTCGGCAACGGCTCTGATGAAATATTGAACTTTATATTCATGGCATTTTGTGAAAACGGAGCAGTCTTTCCTGACATCACATATTCATTTTACAAGATACTCGCAGAATTTCACGGTGTTGATTATGTTACAGTGCCGTTGAAAAATTTTGAAATTTGTACAGATGATTACGTAAATATGAATCGCAGAACAATTTTTATCGCAAATCCTAACGCACCTACGGGAATTGCATTAAAACTTTGTGATATTGAAAAAATAATCGCTCAAAATCCAGACAGCCTTGTTGTAATTGACGAAGCATATATTGATTTCGGTGGTGAAAGCGCAAAAGATTTAATTCACAAATACGACAATCTTATAGTAACTCGAACATTCTCAAAATCCCGTTCAATGGCTGGAGCAAGATTAGGTTTTTGCATGACAAACGAAGAACTTGCTAAAGATATTCGCGACATTAAAAACACAATCACTCCTTACAACATTAACGCAATGACTCAGGCGGCAGGGCTTGCGGTACTCAATGATGAAGATTACACGCAAAAAAATATAAAACTAATACAAAGAATCAGAGATAACACTAAAAATAAATTGCGTGAGATTGGTTTTGAAGTTTTGGATTCATCAACGAATTTTTTGTTTGTGCGTCATGAAACTATAAGCGGTGAAAAAATTTTTGAGGCACTTAAATCCAACAAAATTATGATAAGACACTTCAACAAGCCTGCTGAAATTTCAAACTTCAACAGAATTACAATCGGCAATGCTGAACAAATGCAGAAAATGTTGGAAGTAATTAAAGAGGTTGTAACAAAATGAGAAACGCTGAAATAATCCGTAAAACGAATGAAACAAAAATAAATCTTTCATTAGAGCTTGACGGAACAGGAAAAAATAATATTAAAACAGGCTGCGGATTTCTTGATCATATGTTAAATCTTTTTGCTTCACACGGAAAATTTGATTTAACTGTAAATTGTGAAGGTGATAAATGGGTTGATTATCATCATACTGTTGAAGATGTCGGAATTTGTTTAGGTCACGCATTTTTGAAAGCACTCGGTGATAAAAAAGGAATTAATCGCTACGGAAATTTTATGTTGCCTATGGACGAGAGTTTAATTTTGACAGCAATAGATTTTTCGGGACGTTCATATTTGAATTGGGACATAAAAATTTCTGCACAAAAAGTTGGAGATTTTGACACTGAACTTGCTGAAGAATTTTGGTTAGGTTTTACGAGAAATTCATTAAGCACACTTCATTTCAAACAGCTTGCAGGCACTAATGCTCATCATATAATCGAATGTGCTTTTAAGAGTGTTGCTCACAGCATTAAAGAGGCCGTTAAAATAAATCCTGATTTCAAAGACGAAATACCTTCAACAAAAGGAATGTTGTAAAAAATCCCCGACCTGAAATCGGGGAAAATTTTTACTTCAATTCGTCTCCTTCACTTGCGGCAACAACAGCACATACCGCAGTATCTCCTGTAACGTTAAGGCATGTTCTGGCAGCATCGAGAATTACATCAATTCCGGCTACAAGCGCAATACCTTCAATCGGAAGTCCTACACTCGTTAATACAAGCGTCAGCATTATCAAACCTGCTCCCGGTACTCCTGCTGTTCCAACTGAAGCAAGCGTTGCAGTAACAACTATTCCGATTTGCATACTTAAAGTTAATGGAACATTGAAAGCCTGAGCAACAAATAAAGCACATACACCCTGATATAACGCTGTGCCGTCCATATTAATCGTAGCTCCTAAAGGCAAAACAAATGAGCTTATGCCTTCTGAAACTCCTAAATTTTCACGGACATTAGCAAGAGTTACAGGAAGAGAACCTGAACTCGAACGTGTTACGAACGCCGTTATTGCAGCTTCACGAATGCCTCTGAAATACCACATCGGAGAACGCTTACAGAACAAAATCATCATTCCCGAGTAAACTATAATCGCATGAAGAATACAGCCAATATATACAGCAGCTATGACTTTTGCGAACGGAGCGAGAATTGATATTCCGAATTTTGCGGCCGTAGTTGCTATTAAAGCAAATACACCGTAAGGAGCAAATGACATTACCATATGTGTTACAGAATACATAACTTCAGCTACACTCTCGAAAATATCAGCAATCTTTTTGCCTCTCTCGCCGGCAAGTATACAGGCAACTCCGAAGAATAAAGCGAACACTATAATCTGAAGCATGTTAGCATTAACCATCGAAGCAATAGGGTTGCTTGGGAAAATATCAAGGATAACATCAACAAGCGGTTTAGCCTCTCTTGCAGTAGCTTGAATGTCAGCAGGAATATTCATTCCGATTCCGGGCTGGAATAAATTTCCGCACGCAAGACCTATAACAATAGCAACAGCCGTTGTAATGAAATAAAGCACAAGGGTTTTAATTCCGATTCGTCCGAGCTTATGAATATCTCCGACTGAAGCAGCTCCTGCAACAAGTGAAGCAAATACTAACGGAACTATGAGCATCATTAAGAGACGAAGGAAAATTTTTCCTACCAGCTCAATAAACGGCATAACATAACCGCTTAAAACCGGAGACGAAGGAATTACTGGTCCTACAGCAAAACCGAAAATAATTCCCAAAAAGAAACCTATTGAAATTTTCCACAAAAGAGAAATACGTTTGTTCATAAAATTTCACTCTCCTAATATCAAAAATATTTACATAATTTTACAAAATTTCCATCTGTTTGAACACCCCGCACCTTTTATAATGCTCACACCCTCACTTTTTGCGATGACATTAATTTGAACGGGTATATGTTCTTTTAATGCTTGGATATGAGAAATAATTCCGATCATTCGACCTTTGCTTTT